>DYDH01000213.1:0-4604 GCA_020717985.1 Herpetosiphon sp.
AAGCCGGAAAAAGAAATAAAATTGAATACAAGTTCAGAGTATTTCATCCTCAAAGCGAACGGTGACAGCATGAACATTGCCGAGCCAGTAAATATTGATAATGGAGATTACGTGTTATTGATAAAAACGACGATAGCGCAGAATAACGATATTGTAGCAGGTGTCCTCATAAAAGAAGATGAAACCGCTACATTGAAACGCTATTGCGTTGAGAGCGGTGGCAAGTTTCTTGTATCCGAAAGTGATACATCAGAGATACAACTACCAATGTCTGGAGAGGATCTTGTGCAGGGTGTGGTTGTGGCTATTTTGAAACCCGTTGATGATTAAACTCGAATTCCACTGCCACACCTATGCCTCAAAAGACTCTCTAACCCTCCCTGCGGACTTGGTTTCAGTTGCGCGCCGCAAGGGAATTGACCGTGTAGTTGTAACAGACCATAATTCTATTGCGGGGGCATGGGAGGCGCAGGCGATTGACCCTGAACTCATCATCATTGGTGAAGAGATCATGACTACCAAAGGTGAGATTTTGGCTGCATTTGTACAGGAGGAAATTCCGCGTGGACTAACGCCGCAGGAGACGATTAAACTGTTAAAGGAGCAGGGCGCTTTTATCAGTGTTTCGCATCCGTTCGATGAGTTGCGTGAGGGCGGTTGGATGGAAAATGATCTGCTCGAAATTTTGCCGTTCGTGGATGCGATTGAAGTCTACAACTCACGCTGTATGTTTCCGCGCTTCAATCGTCGGGCGGAGTTGTTTGCTCGCAAACACAATATCGCAGGGACAGTCGGCTCGGACGCGCATGCAGCTTTCGAGGTGGGCAGATCTCTCCTGTTGCTGGACCAGTTCACAGGTCCAGAGGGGTTGCGGAATGTTATTCGCGGGGCAAAGATGCGGGTGAAATGGTCGCCCTGGTGGTTTCATCTTATATCCAGATATGCATCCATGAAGAAGAAAATAAAATCTTGACATGAATAATTCGCTATGATAATCTTGCGCTCAATATGCCCAATTCGCCTTTGAAAGCGTAAAGATGAATGGGCATAAAATTTTTTCAGCAGGAGCATAGTGAAAGATGTCTGAGCGTTTTGTTGGAACCGTCAAGTGGTTCAATGCGACCAAGGGCTACGGCTTTATTGGACGCGATGGTGGTGAGGATGTGTTTGTCCATTTTTCCGCCATTCAGAGCGATGGCTATCGCAAACTCGAAGCCGAACAGAAGGTGGAGTTCTCCGTCGAAGACGGACCGAAGGGTTTGCAAGCCGCAAATGTTATTCCGCTCTCGTAAGACTGAGCCTGACGGCTGAAGTTTTGCGACCAAACAGAGTTGCCATAAGGCAGCTCTGTTTTTTTATTGTTTGGGGACTGTAAGGAAAATGCGTTGTGAACGGCCTACAATAAAATAATACCCGTAACTTTTTTTGAATTTCAACGACTGATAAACGGAGGATTTTTCTGTGTCATTATTAAATATATTCAAGAGCGATACCACTCGGCGTACTGCGCTGTATTCAGGGCATGTTGTGTCTGATTCGGCGCGTTGTGTGCAGTGCGGCATATGTTCATATAATTGCCCTATTGAAATTGATGTTCGCGCGCATGTTTGGCGTGATGAGGCTGTTAAAAATAGTGAATGCCTGACCTGCGGCGAGTGCGTGGCGCGCTGTCCGCGCGGGGTGTTACGTTTTGTACAGACCGACTTGTTTGAACGGAGGGGCGAATGAAGTACGTCATTATTGGCGCGGGGGTGGCGGGGTATGCCGCGATTGAAGCGATCCGCACTGTGGATCAGGCGGGGGAGATCATTATGATCAGCAATGATCCGCATGGGTATTATTCCCGCCCCGGGCTGGCTTATTATTTAACAGGCGAATTGCATGATAAGTCTTTATATCCGCGCACCCAGGAGGATTACAAAAGGCTGAAATTCAGTTTTCTCAAAGGCAATGTGACGCGCATTTTACGTTCAGAACATGCCTTGGAAATAGATGGGAAATCGCGTTTGACTTACGACAAGTTGCTGATCGCCGTTGGCGCGCGCGCCCTTCCGCTGGAAGTCCCTGGCTCCAAACTGGATGGCGTGGTGAAATTGGATCATTTGGCTGATGCAAAAAATATCCTCAAACTTGCGAAGAGCGGCAAAACGGCTGTGGTTGTTGGCGGGGGAATTACCGCGCTTGAGTTGACCGAGGGTTTGCTTGCGCGCGGCATGAATGTTCATTATCTCTTGCGCGGCGACCGTTATTGGAGCAATGTGCTTGATCAACACGAATCCACGGTGGTACAGGGGCGTTTACAGGCGGAAGGGGTCGAGTTGCATCACCATGCCGAGTTGGCAGAGATCATCGGAAAGAAAAATCGCGTTTCGGCAATTCGATTGGAGGATGGGAAGATCATCAAATGCGATATGCTGGCTTATGCAATTGGGATTCGTCCATGCCTTGAATTGGTTCAGGGAACGGAGCTGACGCTTGATCGCGGTATTTTGGCGGATGAACATTTGCAGACCAACGATCCTGATATTTTTGCGGCAGGGGATGTGGCGCAGGTTTTTGATCCGCTTTCGGGGCGCGCCGTGTTGGATAGCCTTTGGAATCCGGCGCGTGATCAGGGCTACGTGGCGGGAATGAATATGGCGGGACGCAAAACAGCTTATCTAAAATCCCCGCCGTTTAATGTGACTCGGCTGGCTGGGTTGACCACAACCATCATTGGCACAGTCGGGCATGGTCAGGACAAGGATGTGGTTGGCATAGCCCGTGGTGATAGTGAAACGTGGCGTGATCTGCCCGACGCAATTGAGGCGCAGAGTGGTTTTGATATTAATCATATGCGTTTGGTGATTGGCGGAAAAACCTTGATTGGCGCGATTTTGATGGGTGACCAAAAACTTTCGTGGCCCTTGCAAAAAATGATCGCAGGCGGCGCGGATATTTCACCCATCCGCGAGAAATTGTTGATGCCCGAAGCTCCAATCGCAGATTTGATCGCAGATTTTTGGGTGGCATGGAGAGCGCAGGCGGCTTTGTAACCGAAAAAGAAATAACCACGGAGACCACAGAGTTCACAGAGAAAACAATTAAAAACCTCTGTGGTCTTTGTGGTCTCTGTAGTGGGAGATTTTCTTCCACAAAAAATAAAAAAATTGGGAGAGTGCAATATGCTTCGTGGCGGCAGGGAACTTTGGTGGGCTTTTTTTGTGGGGATATTAATTACGGGTGCGTACGGCGGGGTGTATCTCACAACGCGGAAAATTCCCGCGGCAAGTGAATTATTTGGTCACGCAATTGGCATCTTTGGATTTATTTTGATGCTGATGACCGAAGTTCTTTACAGTCTGCGTAAGCGTACCCGCAGCGCCAGTTGGGGCAGGATGTCTTCCTGGCTTCAGTTCCATATTTTTACAGGCTTGGTGGGACCATACATGGTTCTGCTTCACACCTCGTGGAAATTCAACGGACTGGCGGGCGTGACCACATTGTTCACACTGATTATCGTGGTCAGTGGTTTCATTGGTCGTTATATATACACGCGCATTCCGCGCACACTGGATGGACTGGAAATTGAAGGCACGCTCTCAGAATCTGCGCTCAGGCAGGCGCGTCAATTGATGGCGCTCTGGCATACGGTCCATATTCCAATTGGCATGGCATTATTCGTTTCGGCTTTTGTGCATATTGGCGGGGCAATTTATTACGCTACACTGCTGAAATAGGATGCCATTATGTACAACAATAGACTTGGATGTTTTACAGCCACTGGAATCATAGCCACGATCATTACGTTGTTTGCGATCGTGGGTTTTGCGTTTGCAAGCGGAAGTCAGATGTTTTCGGCAGGAGATTTGAATGCCCAACCAGGTGATGCGTATGGTGGAGTGAATTCGCACGCGCAGATCACTGAATGTTCAGCATGTCATGCCGCGCCATTGGGCGCTGACACAATGGCAGACCGCTGTGCGAGTTGTCACACGGATATTGCCGCACAAATGAAAGACGTGGCAAAATTGCACGGCGCGATCATGCAAAAAAATTCTGTGCTTGCCTGCCGTGACTGTCACCCCGAACATCGCGGTGAAACCGCTTCGCTGACAGATATGGGGGAGAACACGTTCCCGCATGAGGCGTTGGGATTCTCATTGGAAGGGCACCAGCTAACAGCTGCGCGTGAAGCATTCAGTTGTGAAGATTGTCATCAGGAGGATATAACAGCCTTCACCCCAAATACCTGCGACAGTTGCCACCGTCAAATAGACGTTGTCTTCTCCCAATCACATGTCTTGTCCTTCGGCTCAGATTGTCTCGCCTGTCACGATGGTGTGGATAAGTTTGGCAACGATTTCACCCACTCTGGCTTTGCCTTTCAATTGCAAGGCAAGCACGCGGATGTGGCTTGTACAAAATGCCATCTTGATGCGCGCACCATTGTTGATTTGCAATCTGCACCGCAGGATTGTTTCTCATGCCATCAAAAAGACGATAAGCATGAAGGCGGTTTTGGCACAGATTGCGCGGCGTGTCATAACCCAACAAGTTGGAGTGACGCAACATTTGACCACAACCTTTCAGCCTTCAAACTGGAAGGGGAACATGCGGAAGTG
>DYDH01000213.1:4613-7687 GCA_020717985.1 Herpetosiphon sp.
CAGTGCCATGTTAACAATGTGTTCAAGGGCACACCCCAGGATTGTTATTCCTGCCATCAAAAAGATGATGAGCACAATGGTCAGTTTGGCACGGATTGCGCCGCCTGCCATACTCCGAAGAGTTGGGATGGCGCAACGTTTGATCACAGTCGGTCCAGCTTCCCGTTGACGGGGGCGCATGTAAATGTGACCTGTAAGGATTGCCATAAAAACGGTCAATTCAAGGGATTGGACACAACCTGTTTGGCTTGTCATGCCGAACCGACTGAACATGCTGGTCAATTCGGTACCGATTGCGTGGCTTGTCATACCACAACCGCGTGGACTCCCGCTACATTCAATGGAGACCACACCTTCCCCCTGGATCATGGCGAGAGCGGAACAGTTTCCTGTGCCACCTGTCACCCCGCTGGGTATAAGACCTATACCTGTTACGGTTGTCACGAACATAACGAATCGAATATCAGCTCAGAGCATAGAGAAGAAGGCATCTCTAATTTCGAGAACTGCATGGAATGTCATGCGGATGGACGTGAGCACGACGATTAGATGGAAAAACTGGGCGGGACAACCCGCCCAGTTTTTCTAAATTCCAAAAATATTTGAGGAATATGATATGAGGAAAAATTTTGGATGTCTTTCGATTCCTGCAATCTTTTCTGCGCTGATCACATTGCTGGTGATTGCTGGAGCCGTATACGCCAAGGGCGGCTCATTATTCAGCGCCGGCGCTTTGAATGCGGAGTCTGGCGAAGAAATGCTGGGCGGCGTTGCGTCACATGCTGAGGTTGGCGGTGAATGTAAAGTCTGTCATACCGCGCCATGGGAAGCGGCTACGATGGCGGATCGTTGTGTGGTTTGCCATACCGAAATCAGCGCGGAGTTGAACACGAATAACGGTTTGCATGGTATTTTTTTACAGGCGCAAACCTCATCTTCAGGTTTTCAAATTCCCGTTACTGTCAGTTTGAATTTATTCGGCGCGTCTCAGGCGACACCTCTCAAATGTCTTGCCTGCCATCCCGAGCATCGTGGAGCACATGCCGCGCTGGTTGAAATGGACCTTTCTGATTTTCCGCATGACAAACTGAATTTTTCACTCCACTCGCATCAACAAAAAACGGACGGCAAATCCTTTGCCTGCGCTGATTGTCATGCGGGTGAATATGATGCTCCTTTTGAAACATCGAACTGTGTGGATTGTCATTTCGCCATGCAGGCGGATTTTACTCAAGCGCACGCCCTTGACTTTGGCATGGATTGTTTGAACTGCCACGATGGACTTGAAACACTCGGTTCAAACTTCGACCATGGCTTGGTCCCGTTTCAATTGACAGGGATGCACACCCAAACCGCCTGCTCCAAATGCCATCTCAATGCGCGCACCGTTGCGGATCTACAGTCTGCGCCAAAGGATTGTTTCTCATGCCACAAACAGGACGATAAGCATAACGGTCAACTTGGCGAAAGCTGCGCGGCTTGTCACTCAACCGCAGGCTGGGATCAGGTCACCATAGACCATTCCCTGTTTGCCTTCCCGCTGACTGGGGCGCACGTAAAAACGGAGTGCGAGTCCTGTCATCAGAATGACATTTATAAAGGCACGCCGCAGGATTGCAATTCCTGTCACCAAAAAGATGAAACACACGAGGGTCGTTTCGGCACTGACTGCGCCGCCTGTCATTCCACCGATGCCTGGAAACCAGCCAAATTCGATCACAACCTCGCCGCCTTCAAGTTGACAGGTTCACACGTCAGCGTGACTTGCGAAAGTTGTCACCAGAATGATGTGTTCAGAGGCACGCCGCAGGATTGTTTCTCATGTCATCGCAATGACGATAAGCATAATGGACAATTTGGCACAGATTGTGCCACCTGTCATAATACGTCTACATGGACAGGTGCGGTCTTTGATCATAATCTCGCCGCCTTCAAGTTGACGGGCGCGCATATCAACACGGCTTGCACAAATTGTCACCAGAACGGAGTCTTCAAAGGTACGCCGCAGGATTGCAATTCATGCCACCGCAGTGATGACAAGCACAACGGACAATTTGGCACGAATTGTGCCTCGTGCCACACTACGTCAACGTGGGCGGGCGCAACCTTTGACCATAACCTTTCCGTCTTCAAGTTGACGGGCGCACATGTCAATACGGCTTGCACGAGTTGTCACCAGAACGGAGTCTTCAAGGGCACGCCGCAGGATTGTTATTCATGTCATCGCAATGACGATGAACATGGTGGACAATTTGGCACGAATTGCGCCTCGTGTCATGGCACTTCAACCTGGCGAGGCGCGACGTTCAATCACAACTTGAGCGGCTTTCCCCTTACGGGCAGTCACACCAATTTGGCATGTGAGCGATGCCACACAGGCGGTCAGTTCTCTGGCACGCCCTCGGCGTGTGTTTCCTGTCACGCAGACCCCGCATACCATGCCGGTATGTTCGGCACTAATTGCACCTCATGTCATAACACAAGCAACTGGGCCGCTTCATATAATGGTTCACACCCTGGTATAGCAGACGAAGGCGGGTACGGTGTCAATCACGGACATACGTCTTGCAGTACCTGTCACACATCCACATTGCATGACGCCACCTGTACCGCCTGTCATGATGGTAATGAAGACGGCGATGGTGGTGACGGCGGTGACAACGATTAGTTTGACAATGTCAGCCTAATCCAAAAAAGGTCTACGGAGCGCGGAAGTTCTACTTCTGCAGTATAAAAATTTTACCTTTGGCTCAAAGGAATTTGAGAGGTGTTGGACGTTTTTCGATCAAATTGCCTCTTGCCAAAAATTGGATTTTGTGTAAAAATATTGTTGCACCAGTCAGGGTGCCCCCCTCACCCTGACTGGTGCATTTTATTAACTCTCGATAATCTCTGTAACTAAACCCATAAGTTTACCGCTTTGGCAAACTTATGCTTCCAGGTGGAAAAATTTACAAATGGCACAACATACAAAAACAATCTCTCCAGCAAAAAATCCTGAACTTTTTATCCAATAACATGCTTACATAATGCCCTGGGTTTGTTTTGAATGAATTTATTGTGTTTGTGGCATG
>DYDH01000028.1 GCA_020717985.1 Herpetosiphon sp.
GTAAAAGTTGGGAATTAAAAAACCCGCCTCCAGCCAAGCTGGAGGCGGGTTTCGCCGCAGGCGTCCAATGAACAGAATCGGCGCCGGGAGTTTAATCTGCCACGAGACGGTAGCCAGTTCCACGCACATTGATCAAAAAGGAAGGTGCATGTACATCCTGTTCGATGGCTTGCCTCAGTTGATGAATATGCCATTTGGTGAGTTCCTGCGCCTCACGCGCATCTGCCTGATAGCCCTGTGCCTCAGCGACCAGGGTTTGATAATTCACCACATTTGGAGAATGGCGCGCCAGTACAAGCAAATAACCAAACGAAGTGGGGGGAATGTTGACGGTTTGCTCATGGATGCTTAGACAACGTTTGTGCAGGTCTAATACAAGCGCGCCGCGTTTTAGAAAACGGTCTGAGCCAACACTGGCGGCTTGTAATGGGCCGGTTACACCATTCCCCAGGCTTTTTAATTCCGCCTGCAAGGCTTCGATCTGCAAGGTGATCTCGCGTTTGCGGTTTTCCTTTTGTTGGTTCGCGAGAACGCTTTGGGCGCGTTCGATCACAGCTTGCGGTTTGAGCGGCTTTAATAGGTAATCAGTAGCGCCATTTCTCAATGCTTCCACAGCCGAATTTAGGTCGGGTTGCGCCGTGAATAAAATGACGGGCAAATTTGGGTAGCTGGCGTGGATGAGCTTGAGCGCATCCATGCCAGCCATGCCGGGCATGCGCAAGTCCATGAAGATCAAATCAAAATTTGTGGTTTGTATAAAAGAAAGCCCCTGCTCGCCATTCTCTGCCGTTGTGACTTCAAAGCCTGCCTGTTGCAGGATGCGCGCAAGGGTTTGGCGAAGCGTTGCTTCGTCATCTATGATTAGTATGTGACCTGTAATGCTCATTCGATCTCACCATCAGGGGTCGGAAGCCAGATTTTGAAAGTCGAACCTTTGTCTTTGTTGTTCTCTGCGGTAATACGGCCGTGGTGTTTCATCACAATGTCATACGAAATGGTCAGTCCAAGTCCCGTGCCTCTTTGTTTATTTGTAACGAAGGCGTCAAAGATATTCGGCAAAAGTTCGAAGGGGATGCCCGTGCCGGTATCTGAAACGGTCACCAGTATTTCGTTTGAATCACGTAATGATTTTGTGCATACCATTAATGTCCCGCCAGTGGTCATGGCTTCCACCGCGTTCATTAAAAGGTTGATGATTACTTGTCGTACCTGGTCTGCTAGCGCCGGGATAAGCGGCAGGTTGGCGTCGGGGTGAAATTCAAAGGCGATCTCATTATGTCGTAAATGTGTGGAAATAAGCGCGTACACATCTTCGATGATGTTGTTGACCTGCGTCGGCAGGAAATCCTCCGCCTGAATGGGGCGGTAGGTTGTTCGCAGGCGCTCGATCAAGGCGGACATTCGTTCCGCTTCAGAAAGCACAATATCCAGATCCAGCTTGCCTTGAAGTGAAATCCCTTTTTCTTCACGCAATAGAAAGAGCGCATTTTGAATGGCTTGCAGTGGATTGTTCAATTCATGCGAAACCGAAGCCAGCAAACGCCCCATGGTGACCAGCCTTTCGCTTTGCACCATTTCATTACGGATCGCCGTCTCAACTTGCAGGGCGGATTGCAGGTCGGAATATAAATTTGCCTTTTGAAGCGCAATTGCTAGCTGGTCTGCCACCGCAGTGACCAATTGCAGGTCGTGTTGTGATAGATAGGCTGGCGGCATTTGATGAATATCCAGCAAGCCGAGGGTTTGGCTGTCGATCTTAACCGGCACGGCCAGTTCAGATTTCGTATCCGGCAGGAGGGGATTTCTCACAAAAGACAACATCTTGTCCACATCATTTGTAAAGAAGGCCGCATTCGTTTCAGCGGTATAGCCTACGATGCCTTCCCCGGCGTGCAGGCGATGCCCTTGTTCTTTGAGCTGCCTGCCGATCTCGCCGCTGCCCTCACGCATCACAAAATCACCAGTTTCGGGCTCCAGTACATAGACTTGAACATGATAATAACCAAAGTTCTTTTGGAGCAGGTTTACCACGTCTTTTAATAATTCCTGCGGGTCAAGGGATGCAACCAATCCTTGATTGATACGATACAGGGCATTCGATTCTTTCAATGCTTGTTGTATGTTTTCCAGCAAATGCGCGTTCTCAATGGCGATGGCAGCTTGTGTTCCCAGTGCGCTTAGTAAACTACTTTCCGCTTCTGTGAACGCGTTGACTGAAACGCTCTGCACACTGAGCGTGCCAAGTTTTTGTTCGCCGCTTTGCACGGGAGCCACCATCAAGGAGCGGTATTTGGGCGGCTCTGCATAGGTGACAAAACGCTTATCTTTTTCAATATCTGCAATATTGATCGTTTGTCCATTTACCAGCGCCAGCCCAGCTACACCTTCGTTGGGGCGTATTTTTATGAGCCTCCAGTTTGCGGACGCATCCTCATACCCGCTGACAGCCTGCGCTTCGAGAAGTTGTTCTTCTTTATCCAACAGATGGATCACAGCCTGCTCTGCCCCGGGGATCAATTCCTTTGCGGATGTGACGATCAATTGCAAAACGGTCTGCAAGCTGATCTTTTCGGTTTCACTAAGCGCGCGCGAGATGCGTGCCAGCGTTTCCACTTCCTGTAAACGTTTTTTTAATTCGAAATCCTGTTGCACATTCCATACCGCCAGCGCGATCTGGTTGGCAGCCTGTTCAGCATGTTCGAGTCTTTCCGGCGTGAATTGACCAGACTTATTGCACCCAACAATGGCGGCGCCAAGTTTGTGCTCTCCATAGATCAAAGGAATGCTGATAAAGGATTTCTCTGTAAAACGCCGAATAAGGCGAGGATTTGTATGGGGCGTATTTGATGTGTCTTCAACGACAAGGACATGACCTGCTTCAAGCGCGGAACTTGTCAGGTTCTTTTCCTCTTTTGGATATTTGAGTGTTAAAAAAGGATGTCCCGCTTCGGCATTTGTGGCGACAGGCAGCACCTGCTCTTTGACTGGATCCCAGCGGGTGATGTAGCAGGTATCCGCTTTGAGCAGGGTGGTAAGATCGTTTACAAGGATTTGCATCATCGTTTCAAAATCCTGCGCGGCGATGATGGCCTGTGTCATATCATTGAGCAGGGAAAGGAAATGTTCGCGTTCGCGCAGTTGAGTTTCTGTCTTTGCGCGCCGATCAAAATCTTGTTTCATTTGACCGCTGCTTACACCGGCTAATAGTAGAAAAAATGCGCCTAGAAAAAACCCGCCATGATCAATGGCGTACCATGGAGTATTCCAAAAAACGTTCAAAAGAAAAATATCAAAAACCACTGCGATCAGGCTGGCGATTAATCCACCTGTTACGCCAAAGTACCAGCCCGCCGTCACTATGGGAAGTCCGCTTAAAACGATAACTGCGGGACCAAAAATCGGAATCAAAAACGGCGCGATCACTGAATAAAGGATCGTCAGACCAAAAACAATCCCCCACTTCATCAGATGCTGGCGGGAGTTTAGCTTCATTCCCGTGATTGTAGCATCTTTAGAAATGGGGGGGGTCATTCGTAATACCCTTGTAAGGAAAAATGTCTTGAGAGGAGTCCGCAAGTTTTACATTGCGGATGTCCTGTCACGTGCCAGAAGTAGAGCTTCTGGATTCCATAGCAGTTATTTTGCGTATTCAGTCGCTCGTGTTTCGCGGATGACCGTCACGCGGATCTGACCGGGGTACTGCATGGTCTCTTCGATCCTCTTGGCAACGTCACGCGCCAGGCGGACGGAGGCGAGGTCGTCAATTGCTTCCGGTTTAACGAGGATGCGGACTTCGCGTCCTGCCTGAATGGCGAAGGCTTGCTGCACGCCTTCAAACGACACAGCCATTTCCTCCAGAGAGCGGATGCGTTTGATGTACGCTTCCAAATCTTCGCGGCGGGCGCCGGGGCGTGCGCCTGAGATGGCATCTGCCGCTTCGGCGATGACAGCTTCCACAGTGTCCTGATCAATTTCATGGTGATGGGATGCGATGGCATTAACCACGATCGGGTTCACGCCGTAACGTTTGCAAAATTCCGCGCCCAAGCCCGCGTGTGTGCCATCCTGATTATGATCCATGGCTTTGCCGATGTCATGCAGGAATCCGCCCTGTTTCGAAAGTTCGATGTTCGCGCCCAATTCTGCGGCGAGAATGCCCGCCAGTTTGGAAACTTCCACCGCATGAGCCAGTTGATTCTGCCCATACGATGTGCGGAATTTCAAACGTCCCATCATGCGTAACACTTCGGTGTGCAAGCCGGTGACATTGGCTTCATACGCCGCCTGCTCACCCGCTTCGTTGATGATCTTCTCGACGGCTTTGGTTTCGTCTTCGATAATTTTTTCGATATGCGCGGGATGAATGCGGCCATCCAAAACCAGTTTCGCCAGTGAGCGCCGACCAATTTCCCGGCGGACAGAGTCGAAGCACGAGACGGTCACGGAGTCGGGAGTGTCGTCCACGATCACATCCACGCCAGCGGCCTGCTCAAAGGCTTTGATGTTGCGCCCGTTGCGTCCCACAATGCGTCCCTTCATTTCTTCACTGGGCAGGGTTACCACGGCGCGGGTCACTTCGGCAACATGTTCAGAAGCCACACGCTGAATTGCATCCGCGATCAATTTGCGGGCGCGCTTTTCGCCTTCTTCACGCGCTTCCGCTTCGATCTGACGGATGATACGCGCCATGTCGCCGCGCGCTTCCTTTTCAACCGATGCGAACAAATCCTTGCGGGCTTCTTCCGGAGTCATCTGCGCGATGAATTCAAGTTTTTTCATTTGATCGTCATATAACTTTTCAGCATCGTTGGCGCGCTTGTCAATTTGCGACTGGCGTTTGTTCAATGTTTGTTCGCGCTGTTCGATTTTGTCGAAACGGGCATCCAGTTCGCCGCGGCGTTTATCAAGGCGTTCTGTTTCGCGGTTCAACTCAATGCGGCGTTCCTTGATCTCAGACTCAGCGGCTTGCACGATCTTGGTGGCGTTATCGCGCGAACCGCTTTCGATCAGGCGCGCCTGTTCGTTGGCAATTTTGAGAATGTTATCGGCTTTTTCATTCCGCGCTTTGGCGGCTTGTTCAGCCTGATAGCGGTGGAAAAAATACCCTGCGGCAACGCCTATGATCAGCGTTATTAAATCTATAAAAAGAACGATTGGATTCATGCTGTATCCTCATCTTCATAATGTTGTGTGTCTGCGTTTGTTTCGTTCCAAATCCTGGATACGATGGGCGCAATGACCGGATAGGAAAATCCGCGACGGGCGAGAAACTCGCTTAACTTTTTACGAAACTCGATCCATTCCTGACCTTTGAGTCTGGCTGCTCGTTTCAAGCCTGTTTCGTAGGCGAGGGCTTCTTCGTCCACGCCGGACAGAGAATCCTGTATCGCTTCGTCGTTGAGACCCTTTTGGCGTAGTTCAATCGCCAGGGCTTTTTTACTGCGTGGGCGGAATGTGCTTCGATTTTCCACCCACATGCGGGCAAATTCGTTGTCATTGGCAAGACCCGCCTTGCGCAGCCTTTCGAGGGTTTCTTCGATCACCTCTTCGGGCATCTCGTGTTTTTGCAGGTTTTGCCGTATTTCCTTTTCGGAACGGGCGCGGTAACTCAAAAAGAGCATGGCTTGCTGGTATGCCCATTCGCGCGAGTCTTCGGCTAGCAGTTTGGCAATTTTCTCATCGCTGAGTTCCTCGCCGTTTTTTAGCCATGCGGCTGTGATGCGCGCCACGTCAAAAGCAAACTCTCCATCGAGATAAATATTCACCCGATCGGGGTTCTTCTTTTGGACCGAGATGGCGGTTATCTTTTTCATCATTGGACTGAAAAGACCCTAAAGGTTTTTACTAGCAGATCATTTCATTCAATTTGCAAAAGAAACCTTTGGGGTCTCCTGCCAACTTAAAAACAAACAACCAAGATTTCGACCCTTTCAGGTCGATTCTCGGCTGTGAAAAATGTCTGGGTTGGCTGATCAAACTCCAAATCCCGTAGGATACGGGTGGAGATAAATCAAAGTAAATGACTGTTTATGTCACATACAGCATAGTCAATTGGATGAAGTCTGTCTTCGTCTCAAAGAATATCCTAAATAGACTTCACTAAGTAACTCCCAAACGCCTTTGGCGGGGGAGCGATCATGCACCATTTTCCAGTTAGTTTCAGGTAAAGCCGAGAGCGGCGAAAGTTTCCAGTCAAATCCTTGCAGATTTTCTTAATTATACATGAATTTAACGAATTATTAACCCAACTTTCCTCATTGCAGGTAAGGTTCTTTCAGAGGCGGGTTTTTGAAATGGAAGGTAGGAGCATTCATAAGAATCGGTGACAAATGGAACTATGTGAAATTGGTGACTTGTGCAATAATTTACGTTGTTCGTAAATTCCAATTGTCACTTTCAATGGAGGCTATATGGCTAAGATTACACGTGAAGATGCGCTTGAATATCATCGTTTGAAAGGTAAACCCGGCAAACTGGCGATTGTGCCGACCAAGCCCATGGATACACAACGTGATTTGGGACTGGCGTATACGCCGGGCGTGGCAGAACCTGTGCTGGAGATTGAGAAAAATCCCGAGGATGCTTATGAGTACACTTCAAAAGGCAACCTTGTGGCGGTGGTTTCCAACGGTACGGCGATTTTAGGACTCGGTGACCGCGGCGCTTTGGCAAGCAAGCCTGTGATGGAAGGCAAGGCTGTGCTGTTTAAGAAATTTGCGGATGTGGATGTCTTTGACATTGAACTCAATTCGCATGACCCCGATGAAATTATCAAAATCGTGGCGGCGATCTCCCCAACCTTTGGCGGGATCAATCTCGAAGACATTAAAGCGCCCGAATGTTTTTACATCGAAGAAGAGCTCAAGAAGATGCTGGATATTCCCGTATTCCACGACGACCAGCATGGCACGGCCATCATTTCCTCGGCTGGCTTGGCGAATGGTTTGGAAATCGTCAGCAAGAAACATGAGGATATTCGCATCGTGATCTCAGGCGCGGGCGCGGCGGCCATCTCCTGCGCCGAGTTGGCCATCCGCTGGGGAGTGAAGCGCGAAAACATCATGCTGTGTGACAGCAAAGGCGTTGTTTATAAAGGTCGCCAGGTCGGCATGAATAAGTACAAGGAGCGTTTCCTTGTGGATACCGATGCCCGCACTTTGGCAGATGCCCTGCGCGGCGCGGATGTGTTCTACGGACTGTCCATTGCAAATGTACTGACGCCGGAAATGATCAAGACCATGGCCAAGGACCCGATCGTGTTTGCCATGGCCAACCCCGATCCGGAGATCAGGCCCGAGTTGGCTCGCGAATCGCGCAAAGATGTCATCATCGCAACCGGACGTTCCGATTATGCGAATCAAGTGAATAACGTCCTGGGCTTCCCCTTCATCTTCCGCGGCGCATTGGATATTCGCGCACGGCAGATCAATGACGATATGAAATTCGCTGCTTCACAGGCTTTGGCTGCGCTGGCCAAAGAGGATGTGCCCGATTCAGTGGTGCGTGCCTATGGCGGCGTGACCTTGAAATTTGGGCGCGAGTACATCATCCCCAAGCCGCTCGATCCGCGTGTGTTGTTGTGGGAGGCGCCCGCCGTCGCCGAGATGGGCATGAAGACAGGCGTAGCCCGCAAGCATGTGGATATTGACGAATACCGCGAACAGCTTGCGTATCGTCAAGGTAAGGGCGAGCGCATTCGCTATTTCTTCCAGAACAAGGCGCGTTCTTCGGGCGGAACAAAACGCCTCGCTTTTGCCGAAGGCGAAGAGCAGAAGATCATTCGCGCCGCGCATCAAATTCAGGAAGACGGCATTGCAACTCCCGTGTTGATCGGGCGCAGGTCTGTGATCGAGGAACATATTAATAACCTCAGCATTGACTACAAACCTGAGATTGTTGACCCCGAACAGTTCTCCAGATTTGATGAGTATGCCAAAGCGTATTATCAACTGCGTCAGCGCAAGGGCATGATGATGAGCGAAGCGGCTAAAAAGGTGCATGACCCCAACGTCCTTGGTTCATTGATGGTGAAAATGGGCGATGCGGATGCATTCATCTCCGGCTTGACTTTTGATTATCCCGAAGTGATTCGCCCGGCTTTGCAGGTTCATCATACCGCTCCTGAGGTGGCGCTCGCGGCGGGCGTGTACATTATGGTCTTTGAAGAAAAGGTTTTCCTCTTCACAGATGCCACCGTCAATATTGACCCGACTGCCGAAGACCTCGCGGGGATTGCCCTGCTCGCGGCGGATTATGCGGTGAAACTTGAAATTGACCCGCATGTGGCCTTCCTCTCGTTCTCGAACTTTGGTTCCACGCCGCATCCGTTCTCGAATAAAGTCCGCAAGGCCGTCGAACTGGTCAAGGCACGCCGACCCGACCTGCGCGTGGATGGCGAAATGCAGGCAGATACCGCAGTGGTCCCAGAGATCGCGGAAGAACGCTATCCATTCAGTCTGGTGAAAGATGCCAACGTGTTGGTCTTCCCGTCGCTTGAGTCTGCGAATATTGCATACAAGTTGCTTTCGCGGCTTGGTAACGCAATGGCAATCGGACCGATCCTGCTTGGCATGGGCGCGCCGGTGCATGTCCTGCAAACCGGTGACGATGTGAATACCATCGTGCAGATCGCTTCCGTGGCTGTGATGGATGTGATGGGACGCGAAGAGAAACTTGCTGGAAAGAAAGTGGGCGTAAAAAGCAAGAAGTAAAAAGTAACAGGTTGGTGAAAGTGACCTTGGGCTTTGGCGCAAGGTCACTTTTTTATCTTGTTGTGGATGAAAAAGAAGTAGTATAAAATGGTTTCCATGCAAAAGATATTTGGCGCATCGTTTAAGTGGTTTATTTTGTTCTTCGTCATTGGCGCGGGCTTTACGCTTGCCCTGGGGTCTTACATTCAATACCACGTGGTGAGCAACGATTACTGGAATATTTTGTTTTACGGACGCCACATGACTCTGTCAAAACCAGAGTCTCTCTATAATGGATTCTACCCATTCGGATATGCCTTCGTTATTGGACAATTGCCATTTACGTATGTGCTTCCGCTTTCGTATCTGATCAACGCGCTTCTTGCGGGACTGTTTGCTGCTTCTGTTTCGACGATGGTTTTGCCTACCCGTTCCATTCCCGCAATTGCAATCGCGCTTTTTGGGTCAATTGTTGTGCCTGATATTTTCAAAAATGCGAACACCTTAAGCCCTGATATTGGAAGCGTGGCATTTACCGCCTTTGCTGTCTTCCTTCTCTGGCGCGACAGGTTTGACGAAAAACGTGAAGCCCCAAATGACTCGCGGGCAATTTTGATCGGACTTTCCCTCGGCTTGGCGTTCTTGTGGAGAAGTCATGCCATCGTTTCTTCTGTGGCGATACTCTTTGGCTATTTTCTGTTTGCAGGCATTCGTCCCCTTCGTTCGTCCGCGTGGATGGTTGGCTCGTTTCTTTTTATTGTTTCCTTGCAGGTGACTGTCAACCTTGTCTCTGGTCATGGCGCGTTGGAAACCGCTCAGGCATTCAATATTCATAAATTTTTTTATGGCATCAATGACACCTATCCGCCCACGCCTACGGAGATCGAAAAATTTTCAGTGATTGATACAATTATCAGTAACCCAAAATGGGCGCTTGATGCATATCTTCTCCCATTTAAATACCTTATTTCGTTTGCCTGGCCTGCGGTGATTTGTTTTTTGCTTTCCCCCCGCGGACGATTTTCACATTATTCCCTGTCCTCGTTGATTTTTGTTGTGCTGTATGCCATTCCCGTTTCGCTTGGTGGAAGTCCGCGGCTGGCGGTAATGCTGATGGGGATGTACGTGTCGTTTCTTGCTCTGCTGGTGGTCATTGTGACGGAACTGGTCGCGAAATTTTCCAACCCGAATAAATGGGTGACGGTCTCGATGGGTATTCTCTTCGTTGTAGCGGGCGCCCGATTGTTTTATGGCGGAATATTGTATGACATTGACTTTATTCGCACTGCCCGCGCCGAGCGCAAGGTGTTATCAGTCGTCGAGCAGACTTTGATCACGGCTGGGATGAACTCTCCCACCGAGGTCTTTGCCGACCGGTATGATTTTTACACGCCCCATAAAATGCCCTACCGTTCCCGTCAGATCGGCAACTGGTCTCAGGATTGGGTCTGGGGATTCAATGATGAATTCCCTGCCTTGCCGAACGATTCATGGGGTGCTTTTTCTGCCGCGTGCAAGGAACAAGGGATTCGCTTCCTTATCCTCTCGCCAAATAGTTTTTATCGCGGCGATATTTTTCCGCCCATTTATAATGAAGAAGTGGATATTGCCTTCAGCGGACTGGAATTCATTGCCCAAAGAGGGGTTCTCAGGATTTATAAGTTTAAGTAGGAACTACTCAGTCGTCAAAGTTTTCTCTCGAAAAACAGACCCTAAAGGTTTTTTTCGATTGCAGAAGTCAAGTTTGCGAGAAAATCGTTATTGAAATTTCGTTTTGATTTGCAAAAGAAACCTTTAGGGTCTTGCCTTGGATAAGTAAACTGACAACAAAAAACGCGGCGCACTCTGCGCCGCGTTTCTCAAAAGAAAATTTTATTCCGAACTCTCGCTCTTTTTGGCGGGCGTCGTTTTGGTTTCGGCGGGCTTGCTTTCCTTGGGCGCGCTTTCCTTATCGGAATCGGACTTCTTTACGCCGGACGAATCTCCCGAAGGCGACTTGTGATCTGTTGCGTAAAAGCCTGATCCCTTGAAAATGATCTTGGTCGGTGTGATGACTTTTTTGAGCGCTTTCTTGCGGCACTCGGGGCAGGTCTTCAATGGGGTATCTGTGAAGGATTGATGACGTTCAAACTGGATACCGCAATTTTCGCAACGATAGGTATAGACTGGCATTTATTTTTTCTCCTTGCATATCTTTCGGAAACAACGCTTGAGATTATAGCGCGGTTGACAGGGTGGGGCAAGCCCTGAGCGCGCCATGTTATAATTTTCTAACAATTAAACATAAGACTTGTCAGGTTTCCTCTAAAACCTGCCGGGTCTATTATGGAGAAATCATGCTAAAAATCGAGATCACCTACTGTGCGGTTTGACATTACACTCCCCGGGCCGTGAGCCTGGTGGATGAATTGCTAAAGGATTACGAGCACGTAATCGAATCGGTGGCGTTAATTCCCTCGGACGAAGGCAGGTTCGAGGTCAGCGTGAACGGAAAGTTGATCTTCTCAAAATTGCAGTTGAAACGTCACGCAGAAGCGGGCGAGATCGTTAATCTTATTCATAAAATGGTTGAAGGATAAAGAATGGCAAAAAAAGGCAGAGTTTTTTCGGGCGCGCGCCCAACAGGTCGTCAGCATCTTGGGAATTATTTGGGTGCGATGAAAAATTATGTGTCAATGCAGGATGATTATGAATGCGTTTATTGCATTGTGGATGTCCACGCGTTGACCACGGTTGAAACCACACAGGACCTGAAGCAGAATACATTGGAGATGGCATTGGATTGGCTCGCCGCCGGAATGCGCCCTGAAGATTCGATCATCTTTGTCCAGTCGCATGTTCCGCAGGTGATGGAATTGCACACCTATCTTTCGATGGTGACGCAGTTGGGCAAATTGACCGACCTGCCGACCTTCAAGGAAAAAATTCGCCAACAGCCGGAAAATATTAATTATGGCTTGGTCGGCTATCCCGTGCTGATGGCGGCCGACATCGTGCTTTACAAAACAGATGTCGTTCCCGTCGGCATTGACCAGGCGCCGCATCTTGAATTCACGCGCGAGATCGTGCGTTCCTTCAACTATCGCTACAAGACCAAGGTTTTGATCGAACCGCAAGTGAAACACACCGAAGTGTTGAAAGTGCTTGGCATTGACGGCAAAGACAAGATGGGCAAGAGTTTGAACAATCACATCGAACTCGCCACCACTCCCGAGGCGACTGTCAAGCGCGTGAAGGAAATGGTCACCGACCCTGCCCGCCTGCGCCGCAATGACCCGGGTAACCCCGATGTGTGTAACGTATTCACCATGCACAAACTCTTCTCTCCGCAGGATGAAGTGGATATGATTAATGTCGAATGCCGCAAGGCTGGCATCGGTTGCGTGGATTGCAAACTGCGCTTTGCCAACAACCTGAACAAGCATCTTGAACCTTTCCGCGCCAAACGCGCCGAACTTGCATCCAACCCCAATAATATTCAAGACATCTTGAACGACGGCGCAAAACGCGCCCGCGCCATCGCCGAGCAGACCATGGTCGAAGTGCGCGAGGCGATGCAGTTGCCGTAATAAGTGAGAAGTAAAAGGTAAAAAGGCAATGGAGCATAACTTGCTATTCATGGTTTTCTCAAAACATAAAACCTTAACGCGAATGCCGCGAAAGGAGCGAATGACGCAAAAAATTCGCTCTTTTTCGCCCTATTTGCGCATTTCGCGTTAAAGCCTTGCCTTCAAGTCAATCTACAAGACTGCTCAATAGCAAGTTATGCGGTACTGCAATTTTTCATAGCAAGTTATGCGGTACTGCGTAAAAAGTATCCACTTCTCACTTTTTACTCCCTCCCCATGCGCCTTCTTATCCAACGCGTTTCCCAAGCAAGCGTTACTGTAGAACAACAGACCATTTCCAAAATCGGAAAGGGTCTGTTGATTTTATTGGGCATCGGTCACGGAGATGGGGAGGAGCAAGCCGCTTTCCTTGCTGAAAAAACGGCCAACCTGCGCATCTTTGAAGATGAAAACGGCAAGACCAATCTCTCGGTGCTGGATGTGAAAGGCGAAGCGATTGTCGTTTCACAATTCACTTTGTATGCCGACACGCGCAAAGGCCGCCGTCCATCTTTTATTGATGCGGCATTGCCCGAAGTTGCTTCTCCACTCGTGGATCGCTTCGTTGAATTATTGCGCAGTCATAGCGTACCCACTCAAACAGGTCAATTCGGCGCGGATATGAAAGTGGAAATCCACAATGACGGGCCTGTGACCATCTGGCTGGAAAAATAAATGAACCTTGTTACGTGTTGCGTCAACTTCCAAAACGCAACACGTAACAAGGTTATCCGCACTCCCTTCATGATAAAAAAATAAAATGAAAAAAACACCCAACGCCTTCCAAAAATTGATCCATCGCTTTCTCATGTTGCGCCCGGTTTCTGCGTTTCTTGCCATCGGCCTATATCGTCTCGACACGCTGGTTTTAAAAGTTTCAAAGGGCAAACGCACTATTGCAGAAATTGTCGGCTTGCCCATGACCCAGATCACCACCACTGGAGCGAAGACAGGCGAGGCGCGTACCATGCCTTTGGTCAGTTTATTTGATGGGGAAAAGATCGCACTCATCGGTTCGAACTTCGGCAGAGAGCGCAACCCTGGCTGGTATTACAATCTCAAAAAACATCCGCAATGTACAGCGCTCGTGGATGGGCGCGTGCAAAATTATCTTGCCCGCGAGACCCAAAATGAAGAGCGCGAAAAATATTGGAACATGGCTGTCGCAGTCTATAAAGGCTACGAACTTTATCGAATCCGCGCGGCGCATCGCCAGATTCCCGTGATGATTTTGGAGCCGGTAAAATAATTGTCAAGATGAGAATTTCATGATAAAGTTGCGTTGTAGGATGCAAGTAGCTTTTCGTTGTGGAAGTCTGAAGACGATGGCCCAAAGCACAACCTTTGAGCCATTTTGTTTAACCGCCCGATGAAAGACATACTGCGTCACCTTATTTTTTATTTTGCTTAGGAGGCAAAAAATGTCTGATCGTGTAATTGGTACGGTTAAATGGTTCAACGGCACAAAAGGTTTCGGATTCATCGAACGCGAAGGCGGCCCCGATGTTTTCGTTCACTTCTCTGCCATCAAAGGCGAAGGCTTCAAGAACCTGCAGGAAGGCCAAAAGGTGGAATTCACCATCGAGAAAGGCCCCAAGGGTTTGCAAGCTGCTGACGTCGTAGTTCTGTAATTCTGAACCGATAACAAAAAGAGCCCCGCTGAAAAGTGGGGCTCTTTTTTATTTGGATGAAAAGTACGTCACACTTGACGGGTATTTGATTCTGACTAATGGGCAGAATCCTCTCGATTGGATTTTCCCATTACTTGTCACATGGACATAAATAAAGCCGCGCGAGTTAAATCAGACTGGGTATACGGCTGGAAGTTACACATCATCGTCAATTCTGCCTGCATGGTCTGGTTTCCATTTGCCGCCGAGGATTTATGTCCATACTTCTAAATTAAGTACTTGAAATCGAATAAAATATGCATAAAAGAATATGGTGTAATTTCTTTAAATTCCGATTATTGTAAATATGCAATTGAATTTACGCTTAATAGCAGTTCTCTGAATCCTGGAGTAAAAGGCCATGACCATCAACAAATGGGGTGGGCTTGCATCTATTTTAATAGCGGTGTCGTTTGTCGCTGCGCCGTTGATTTACTTAACTGGAAATTTGCGAGATGCCAGCGGAATTTTTACATATGACCTGGCAGATTTTCTCTACGGACCGATCCTGGCAGCCAGTTTGATCACTGTGACGTATGTGCTTCGTGAACTCATTGGCGAGAGCGCTTTTCGTCGCATGGACCTGGCGCTAGTAGCGGCTGTCCTTTCAGCAGTGGGGATGGCGGCAGTCGCTTTTATCCGCGCTTCCAACCGCCATTACCATTTGATACATCCTGAGTTGAATTTGGAAGACTCTACAACTGTTCTCATCGTTTGGACGACGCTTGTGGCGGGTGTGAATGCGATTGGATTCCATTTTCTAGGATGGGCGTTCGTGTTACTTGGGTCAGCAAGTTGGACATCTCGCCTTTTTCCCCGCCTGTTAAATGGCTTCTATTTTCTTGCAGGAGTCTCGTCCTTGTTTGTTTACCTGTTCCCAGACCTTGAAGGGCTTGTTTTGTTCCTTGGCACGATAATAAGTGTTTGGCAGGGTATTTTGCTATGTAAACTTGACATCCGCAAATACACCAAAGTGGGCTAATACAACATGCAGTGTGGACGATGGCGCAACGCATTGGGCGCGAAGCGTTCTTCTTTTTTGATTTGGGGGACATGCCGGGTGCTTCGCAAAGGATGGGGTGGGGGCGGGTCAGGTAAAATAAGGAATATGACAGTCAATCTAGGCGATATATATTGGGTGCCGTTGGAACAACCGAATGGATTGGAACCAGGCTATGTCCATCCGCATGTGGTCATTCAGGATGATGTGATTAACCGCAGCCGTATCCATACCGTGGTTATGTGCGCATTGACGACCAATATAAAGCGCGCAAACATGCCCGGCAATGTATTGCTTGATGCGGGCGAAGCAAATTTGCCCAAACAAAGTATCGTTGTGGTCTCACAAGTGTCCACGGTGGATAAAGCGCAGTTGGGTGAATATATTGGCTCACTGTCCAAAGAGCGGATGGATCAGATATTGGCTGGGATGCAGTTTCTGCAACGCATGACCGAGCGTTAGCCCCCCTCCGCCCTCGCAAAGAATCCTGTAAGGGCAAGTCCGCACGAAAATTTTATGTGATAGGATTTATGCAAAACGCCCAAAAAGCATCCGCTAACACTTGCGCCTGCAAGCAGTGCAAGTGTCTTCGCCAATCCACGCTAATTTAAGAACGATTAGCGAAAATTCGCGCAGATTAGTGGATGAAGGTTCATTCCGCGTAAGTCCTGCATGAATTGGAAAAATCTTATTGGTACAATTAATTGATAACGGATGATGAAATGAAAAAATCTTCAATGCAACTACTGATCCGCAATCTGCTTTGTATTGGCGCATTGTTGTCTCTTGGCTTCGTCCCAGTGGACGATGAGGGCGAAACCTATTGGGAACGGCAGTTGCGTTTGTATGGGAAGATGAACCTGCCTGTGGATGCGATCTTGCAAGAGCAATACACATCCTGCGGCGAAGCCGTCATCACGATGGCATACAATTATGCCTACGCTGAAGCGAAGGTCAGTGAGCAGGAAGTGATCGAGTTTGCCGCAGATGGGGGATATTACACTGAAAACAAAATTCCCTTCACAAGCCCGGCGGACATGGTAAAGATCGCCGAACATTATTCGGATACGGTTTCAACGGGCGCAGTAAAAAACGCCGATGAAGGTCTGTCATTGCTGACCCAAAAACTGACCGACGGCGACCCAGTCATTATTGACAGTTTTGCCCGTCTCTACGACCCCGAGGCTGGGGCGCACTTTGTGGTGGTCACCGGCTTGGTAATTGACAGTAAAAATCCAAACAATACCAGGATCTTATTTAACGATCCGCTGACGGGCGGGAACAGATGGGGATACTGGTTGGGCTCCGAAGGGGTTTGGAATGCCTGGCAAAATAATGGCGACCCCGGCGGATCGGGGTGGTGGATGACGATTCCCTCCCCGTAAATTTTCGCCGCCAAACAAAACCCATGGGACGCTGAACAACGCTGATTACGCCGATGAAAAAAGAAACATCTGCGCGACCAGCATCCTATTCTTAGAGGAAAACTGCCATGCCAACCAGTATCACCCCCGAACCCGGGGAAAACGAATTTGAATGTGCGCGCTGCGGCGCTTACTTCCACTTCGAATTGACTCGCTGTCCCAACTGCGGTGTCAACCTGTACGAGCCGGAGGATGAAACGAGCCCCAGTTCGCGCGGCGGGGTGTTCAGCAAACTCAAAGATGCTTTTCACCGCGTCTTCAACAAACCTTATTCTGTGGATGAGGTCTTCGGCGATGCGCTGGATCAAGCCATTCTCTATAATGACCTGCTCCAAAAAATTGGCGGAGACCGCGCGGCTGTTGACCGTCTGATCGAATTCGAGCGGGCGCGAGCGCCCCAGTCCATGCGGCGGAAGTGGATAGAGAGCGCGAATCAACGCTGGGAGCGGGATAACCGTATTCCTCCCGCTTAAATTATTTGATTTATCATTGTGCAAGTTAATTTCAAATAGAAAAGAGGACACCCCATGAAACAATTTTTGGTCAAACCTGAAACGAAGGTAAATCTCTCAAAATACGACCCGAATGATACAGGCGATTTCAAAGGCAGCAAAAAAGAGGGACTGGTTCAGCTTGATAAACTGAATGGCAAACTTGAAGAATTGCAGGAATTGTTATTTGCCGAACATAAACACAAGGTGCTGGTCGTATTGCAAGCCATGGATGCGGGCGGAAAGGACGGCACGATCCGTCGTGTGTTTGACAGCGTCAACCCCGCGGGTGTGCATGTGGCGAGTTTCAAAGCGCCCACAGCAGAGGAACTAGATCATGATTATTTGTGGCGCGTACACAAGCAAACGCCGGGCAAAGGGGAAATGGTCATCTTCAACCGCAGTCATTATGAGGATGTGCTGGTTGTGCGCGTACATAACTATGTCCAGCCTGAGGTGTGGAAAAAACGCTTCGACCAGATCAATGAATTCGAGCGCACCCTCGCGGAAAACGGGACGACCATTTTGAAGTTCTACCTGCACATTGACATGGACGAGCAAAAGGAAAGATTGCAAGCCCGCCTGGATGATCCCGCCAAACGCTGGAAATTCCGCCTTGGCGATTTACAGGAGCGCAAGTTGTGGCCCAACTATATGGAAGCTTTTGAAGACATATTGAGTAAAACCAGCACAGACTACGCCCCGTGGTATATCGTCCCGGCCAACCGTAAATGGTTCCGTGACCTGGTGATCTCGACCGTGCTGGTGGATACGCTTGAAGATTTGAAGATGAAATATCCTGAATCCGAGGAAAATCTCGATGGGGTTGTGATCGAATAATGGCGGTGGGGCAAAGTATTGCCGTTCCCTCCTTTGGGGGAGATGAACTTAAAAGACAGAATGATATACTGCCGCCAGTATTCCACCAAACAGAGGAGAAAAAGAAATGGATCCAATCGGCATCATTAGCATTCTTGGTTCGGGCTTGATAACAATTGTGACGCTTTTTTGCGTTTGTGTTTCCACCATTGTCCCGTTGGGTGTGACGGGTTATTTCCTGTACCGCATGTTCAAGAACATGAATCAAAACAGCACGCTGGTCAAGACCGGCATTTCAGCCCCAGCCGTGATTCTTAATGCGGAGGATACCGGCACCACCATGAACGAAAGCCCGCAGGTGCGCCTGACCTTGCAGGTGAATCCCGCGTACGGACCTTCCTTTCAGGCAGTGACCACAACCTTTGTTGGCCGCTTGCAGATCGGCTTGATCACCCCCGGCTCGCCGGTCACCGTCCGCTTTGACCCGGCCGATCCCACCAAAGTCGCCATTGAATCGCTTGGAACGCCGGTGATCAAATCTGTGGTTTGATTCTCGCAGGAATAGACAATCAAAAGGACGCGTTAATCAGCCGCGTCCTTTTTGTTACAATCAGTTCACCACCATTCTGGAATCCATCAGCTTGCTGATGGATTTTGATGCAAGGGTTGGACAGCGATCTGCCCGAATCCAGATAGTCCACCTAAAGGAGCAAATATGGCAAAACTTATCCCGGCTGCCGAGCGCATTATCCGCGCAAGAGCATTGATCCAAAAGGCGCGCGAGTTACCCGTCCCGCCTGAAAGCGGACGCAATGATTTTTCATATATCGCAAATGTAAAAGACTTGCTGCGTCAGGCGCGTGATCTGGTCAAATTTATCTCCATGACCCCCAGCGCATCTGCCGAAATAAAGGAAGAGGTAAAGCGCATCTATCAGGAAGCCGAACAGGCCGATCGCGAGATACTCCAATGACGCGCGTTGGAGGAATGAAAAAGTTGTAAAATAGAGTCAGGCACAACCATTCCTTCCCATTAAAAAGAGGTAAACCCCATGAACAGCCAGGAAATCGACAAACTGCTCGAACAACTTAATAAAGAGATCGAAGGAATTCAACCCGATGACGAAAAGGGGCAGGAACTTCTGCGTGAACTCTCAGCAGACATTCATGAGTTATTGGATCACGCCGAATCAAAACAAGCTCCATCTTCAATGATGAAGCGTCTCGAAACATCCATTGATCATTTTGAAGTCACACATCCAGATTTGACTGCCGCGCTTTCCAGTTTATTCACCATCTTGAGTAACGCTGGAATATAAAATTACCGCCGTACACAATTTGCGCAGGATTGATAGATGCGGATGAATGTGGAATTTCCATATTCATCCGCATCTTATTTTGTCGGTAAAATATTCCCCGCCCCAGCCTATTACTGTTTTTTTGGATATTTTCCCATCCCTAACATTTCTATTAAAAGATAACGTCCTGCCTTACCAGTGACAGGACGTTAAGAAAGAGGATGCACTGACTAGGTGCGGGATTATTTACGGGGTGGGGGTGGCTTCCATATTCATGCTGGAGCCGCCGGTATAGTTCATTTCGTGAATTTCAACGGTGATGGGCATTTCGCCTGCTTTTTCAAATTGCAAAGCTACATCAATTTTGCTGCCGACAGTAAAGAATTCATCTTTCTTGTCGATGCACATGATGTGCAGACCACCCGGCTTGAGTTCAGCCATTCCACCGGCAGGGACTTCGATGAAGCCGCCTTCCACGGGGCGCATGGCCATGGCGCCATTGGTGTCCATGTAGGATTCATGCAATTCCATCGTGCCGCAGGCTTCGGAGGATGCGGCGGTCAATTTATCGGCTTCACTGCCTGAATTCTTGAGCATCATGTAAAATGCTCCGGCGGTCGCGATTTTTGGCGACGGGCGTCCCCATGCTCCCTCGATTGAAACTGTGGGATTACCCATATTCATGCTGGAACCGCCCGTATAGCTCATATCATGAATTTCCACAGTGGCAGGCATTTCGCCTGCTTTTTCAAATTGCAAAGTTACATCAATTTTGCTGCCGACAGTAAAGAATTCATCTTTCTTGTCGATGCACATGATGTGCAGACCACCCGGCTTGAGTTCAGCCATTCCACCGGCAGGGACTTCGATGAAGCCGCCTTCCACGGGGCGCATGGCCATGGCGCCATTGGTGTCCATGTAGGATTCATGCAATTCCATCGTGCCGCAGGCTTCGGAGGATGCGGCGGTCAATTTATCGGCTTCACTGCCTGAATTCTTGAGCATCATGTAAAATGCTCCGGCGGTCGCGATTTTTGGCGACGGGCGTCCCCATGCTCCCTCGATTGAAACTGTGGGATTACCCATATTCATGCTGGAACCGCCCGTATAGCTCATATCATGAATTTCCACAGTGGCAGGCATTTCGCCTGCTTTTTCAAATTGCAAAGTTACATCAATTTTGCTGCCGACGGCAAAGAAATCGTCTTTCTTGTCAATGCACATAATGTGCAGTCCGCCCGGCTTGAGTTCAGCCATTCCACCGGCAGGGACTTCGATGAAGCCGCCTTCCACGGGGCGCATGGCCATGGCGCCATTGGTGTCCATGTAGGATTCATGCAATTCCATCGTGCCGCAGGCTTCGGAGGATGCGGCGGTCAATTTATCGGCTTCACTGCCTGAATTCTTGAGCATCATGTAAAATGCTCCGGCGGTCGCGATTTTTGGCGACGGGCGTCCCCATGCTCCCTCGATTGAAACTAGGGAGGCGGCGTCTCCTCCCATGTTCATGCTGTGACCATCCATGCCGGCGCCCCCCATGCCTTCAGCGTCCATCACGGGAATGGTCAGGGTAATATCTGCATGATTCTTAAAGTGCAGGGTCAGGGAAAACTCGTCGCCTGCTTTGAGGTCTTGTTTGAGACCGATCAACATAATATGATAACTGCCCGGCTTGAGTTCTACTTCGCCATCTGCGGGAAGCGTAATGGCATCCTGCTTGATCATTTCCATCGTACCATCAGCTTTCATCTGGCTCAGGTGAAGTTCTACAACTCCGGCCACCTCAGAAGAAGCGCCGATCAAGACATCGACTTCGGCGGAGTGGTTGTGCAACAGCATATACGCCGCGCCATTGCCGTCTTTCATTGCAGAGCGCGCCCAAAAATCGTGGGCTTCAACGCTTGTGCCATCGACGTGTTCTTCGGTTGCGGCGGGCATCTCCATTTTGCCGCCACATGCGCTTAAAAGCAGGGTTGCCCCCAGAACCAACATCAACAAAATTCGTTTCATGATTTTTCTCTTCCTTTTATTTTATTTTGATTATTTCTGAATCACGCCTTTATTGGTGAGCGTGCATCATTTGGTGCAGATATTGCAGTGTTTCTTCGATATTGGCAATCGTTCCGCCAAAACCCTTTTGAAATTTTTCGGCGTCCTGTCGTAAACCAAAGCTCAGAACGCTCGGCATACAGCAGATTGCCAGGTCGCTTCCGAGGATGTAAATTGCCTGGTTTGCGCTGATGATGTGACCGTGTAAATAATCGGCTGTGAGGGATTGGAGCACATCTTTTGATTGACTCTGGATCATCAATCCGCAGTGAGCGCAGCAGGCGCGTTTTTGTTCGCCGCTTTCCAGTTGCACGATAAAAATTGTCCGCTCGGAAATTATTTTGTTACACATGGCGCAGTGACCTGGGTCTTCAGCGGGGGGCTGGCTGACCAGCGAAACGCCGCCATGTTTTTTCTGGATGCTCCCAGCCTTTTCCAGTTTGTTCAAATCGCGGTGGATGGTCATGTTGGAAACACCAAAAACCTCCACCAATTCCTGGATGGAGGCGCTTCCCTGCTTTTGCAGCAGTTCAAGAATTTTCTTTTCGCGGTCTATGTCTGTTGTCATGTGTTATATTTTGTTACTCCTACCAAGATTTCGCAGAATATAACAATTTAGGTCGGTCCTGTCAAGTTACATTTGTCACTTGTTTGGATAATATTTTCGTCCACGCCATGTCCTGACGGGCTTGTCAGGGCAGAGTTTGCGCATGAGATGACAAAAATTTATAAACCTTCCCCATTTTGATTTATTGCATTCAGGCGCATTCCATCAGGGTTGGGGTCGTTTTCATCTGGTATCCAGGGAGACAGGCATGCGCGATCTTTGACGCAGGGGTCGGTAAGCGTTTGCAGGAAATTAACAATATCCTGCACTTGTTCATCACTTAGGTTAATGTCTTTTACAGTAAGGTTGCCGCCTGCCTGGCGATTTTTCAACAGCTGTTCCAGCGCCTGGTTCGTATATTCTTTGGCGTTTATTGTGCGAATGGATGGATCAACCTGATCAAAAGGATAATTTGCAATTGCCGCCTGTGGGTTCAAGTGATGCCGTACGATGCTTTCCAGGGTGGCGTATGCGCCGTCATGCCCGTATGGCCCGGTGACTTCGACATTTAACAAGGTGGGTGTGCGGAAGGCGTATTTGTCTTTGTCTTTGCGTGTTTCAAGAATGCGTCCCCAGTCGTCATCTCCGTAGGTTCCGCTTTCTTTTCCTGGACCAATTTGGGGAATTGCCAGCGTGTGGAATTTTTCATTGGTAAAAAAGTCGCCGCTGTGGCAGGTGGCGCAATCTGCCCCGCCTGCGGCTGAGGAGGTGAAAAACAACAATGCGCCACGCTTTGCAGATTCGTTGATAGCGTCTTGATTTCCGCCAACATAATCTTTCCAAGGGGTGTTTACAAAAACTTGCGAACGTTCATATTCGCCAATAGCGAGAACGATATTGTCAAAGGTAATCAGTGTCTCGGCATCTGCCGCGCTGTTGAACGCTTTTTGGAATTCTTCCAGCCAGTGATTGGTTGTCAGCGTGTCTTTTTCTGCGCCGTAGCCGCCGACAATTTGCTCCAGGGTGTCACGGGTGAGGCGGTTGCGTTCTTCCAGCATGTTGCCATGCCCTGTACCAAAATCGAAGCCGCGCATTTCCTCTTCAGAAGTAACCGGAAAACGCGCCTGCGCTACAACCAGGTTGTCCCCGGCAAGTATGTCTGGGTATCCCCAGGGGCGGTCTGGGGTGCGAATGCCGTACCCGTCGTTGCCGTTCATGCCGCTGGTTTTTCCCATGCTCTCAACCCGCCCATCATGGAACATGAACTGATCCCACAATGCGGAATTAAAGGTGGTTGGCGCGTTGCGTGGAACTTGCGGCCCGTCGGGGTGTGTGCGCCCGAGACCCAGCAGGTCAGGCGAAGGAGCGCCAACGCCAATGGATAGGGGAATGCCATCCCCGCCGCCCAATGCGGGGTGGTGGCAGGTGACACATGCCGAATCCTGGGTTCCGCTTAACGCTTTTGAATAGAATAGAAGCATTCCCAGTTGCGGAAGCGGCTCTTCGATATTTGGAAGCTCACGTCCCAGGCTGGGGTCTCCGCTGAGATTTTGTTCGGTAATGATGGCTCGTAGTTGCGTATCCAGATTTGCCCCATCTCCCTGAAATAGACACCCGGAGATCAGAACTCCCCCCACTGCAATGAGAAGCATACCCAGCGATATTTTTTTCATTTTACAGACTCCGTTGAAACAACGGGGCAGGTAATTGCCTGCCCCGTTGCAAATACCTGATTAGTAGCTTAAGACTGTGACGTTCTCGGCGAACATGGCTGCCCAAGTGTAATCGGGTGTGCCGATAAGCACGCCGGGAAGAATCTCTTCCTTCTTCATTCCGCCCACATTAACCATACAGGTGGGGCAAACCAGTGCAACACCGCCTTCATCCATGAACATTTGGAGCATTTGATGCATGGTCTTGCCGCTGCTGTGGACATGCTGGGGAATGTTAATATCCACAAGGCGCACGCCATCCACATTCATAAAAATAGTGACGGGTTTGTCTGTGCCAGTTAAGATTTTTGTGGCAAACCCAATTGCCATGGCTGCGGTATCAATGTCATCTGATGTCAGGCTGATAAACAGCCCATTGGCAAGGGCATTTCCAGGGCGCGGAGTCGGCAGGGATGGGTCTCTTGTTGGGGTGGCGGCTACTTTTGTAGGGGTGACGGTGGCTGCCGCTGCCTGTGGGGCAGCCAGGGCAGGCTTGATGTATGCTGCCTGACCAACCAAGGCAACCAAGCCGTACACGGCAAGCAATACAATGGCAATGCGAAATACGTTATGCGATTTGTTTTTCATGGGTGATTTCCTTGTTTATTTTTAATGGATGAAGAAAAAGCGGTACCACCTATTGGGAAACACGATGATGATTATTTCAGGGATTCATAGCCTCCTTTCTTCAACTCCACCGAAGTAACCTCTGTGGGCGGCATATCTGTGATGGGGACAAAAAATGTCACTTCGCCTGCCTGTTCAAATTTCAGGGTGATTGGGAATGAGTCGCCAGCCTTCAGGGAGTCTGTTAGTTCAATCATCATAATGTGCAGTCCGCCTGGTTTTAGTTCCACCGATTCGCCCGCTGGAATTTCAATACGCCCGCCATCCACCATACGCATTCGAAATACACCGTTGGAATCGATGGTATGCATGTGGAGTTCAATGCTTTTGGCAATGGGGGTTTTTCCGGCAAGCAGGGTTTCAATACTGTCGCCGGTGTTGTTAATTGTCATGTAGATAATTCCGGAGCCATTCATCAACTCAGGGGTCGAGCGTGACCAGACAGAGCTAATATCAAGATCGAATTGTTTTCCAGCCTGGGTGGGTTCCAGTTTTTCTTTGGACGGGGCAGTGGATTTTCCGCAAGCAGTAACAAGAAAGAAGAGAATTGCTATCAAAAAGCTGGGAATTTTTTTCATTGGTTTGTCCTATGTTGCAAAAGTTGACGGAGCAAGACTGCGGTAGGACTACCCCTAAGCGTAGTCTACCAATCGGCGCGAATTTTCGTGAACAAAACCAAAATTCGTGCCGATTCGCGCATATTAGTGGATGTTTTTTTGCCTGACGAAAGTTAAGTGCGGCTCTACCAACCTAGCTGGGTGAGGTTTTTGTGTTATATTTTGTTATATTTGCGTTACTTATAACTAAATTTATCGTAATATAATAAAATTCCCTCTTTTTGTCAAGTTATTATTTGTTTTATGTTTTTTTTGTAAAGTAAATTGGTACAAAAGAAAAAATCCCGAAACAGATTTTCAATCTCTTCGGGATTTTTCAATGGAAACAGGCAGGTGGCTATTATTTGGAATGATATTTTCGGCCGCGCCACGTAACCCCCTGACCTGAAATCACCTTCCACGCCGAAGTGAGCATCATGGCGGCAAAGACACCCGCGCCCAGCGGAGTGGTCAGCGCGTACCAGGTGGAGATATTCATCTTGCGCGCCACTCGTGCGCGGACGTAAATTACATAAGCCCAAACAACCAGTGCTTCGATGGTGACTGCAACTGCCAGCCAGCCGCCGTTATTGAATCCCCAGTTAATTCCGAGCAGCGGCCAAATGGGAAGGAACAATGCGGCGATCAGCGCCAAAGTTGCGCCAAACGCGCCCAGCATGAGCATGGACGGATGGTCGCGCAGTCCGAGATAGATGTTCTTCGTCCAGCCTTCCCACATGGATGGGAGGTCGGTGTACATGCGGGTGCGGACGACTTGCGATCCATCGGCGACGACGAGATGGTGCCCGTTCCATTTGACTTGCTCTGAGATGGCTTTATCTTCGACGATCTGGTCTTTCACTTTTTCATGTCCGCCGATGGAGTCGTAGACTGCGCGCCGAATTAGGATGAACTGTCCATTGGCGATGGCGTCGCGGGTGGCTGGGTCGTTGACCTTACGCGGCGAGAAGCCAACCGAGAGAGCGGTCATCACCAACGGCATGACCACTTTTTCCCAGAAGGAGCCGAGGATCTGTTCGTTCATGGTGGTGAACATATCGGCTTTGGTTTCGATGGCTTTGGCATAACAGGATGAAATGGCTTGCGGCGCGAGGAAGGTGTCCGCGTCTACGAAGCAGAGCCACTCGCCATGGGCGGCTGCTGAGGCTTGAAACAATGCATGGGGCTTGCCTGCCCAGCCTTCGGGTAGGTCTGATCCGCTGATTGGGAGGAGACGAGAGTCACGGGACGCGATTTCTCTTAATTGAGTCAGAGTCGAATCGGTGGAGCGATCATCCAAAACAATCACTTCGATGTTCGGATAATCCTGCCCAAGCGCGGACTCGACTGAGTTGCGAATATTATTTTCTTCGTTGCGGGCGGGGATGCAAATTGAAATGAGCGGGGCGGCAGTTGGCGCGGGTTTGATTTCAACAATAATATCGAGGTGATATTGATTGTGAATCCAGTAAATGATAATTAGCGCGGCGATGAAGATGAGGGTGGAGGTGAGGAGGTAGGGCATGGGAGTTTGTTGCGTGGCGCGTGTTGCGTAACGGAACACGCGCCACGCAATACTTTAGATCACCGTCACCGACGACCCGCGCTCAGTCTTCTCGACCTCGATACGATTCGGAAATGCGTCTTTGAGTTCGTCGAGGTGGGTGATGATCAGGATTTTGGCGAAGTCGTGTTTGACGGTGTTGATGGCTTCGATCAGGCGCTGTCGACCCTGCGCGTCTTGTGAGCCGAAGCCTTCGTCTATGACGAGGGTTTGCAGGCGCGCGCCTTTGCGTTGCGCGAGGATTTCAGAGAGCGCGAGGCGGATGGCAAAGTTGACGCGGAAGGCTTCGCCGCCCGAGTACATTTCGTAATCGCGCAAGCCTGCCGAGTCGCTGATCTGGATGTCGAGCGTTTCTTTCAGGTCGTCGCGTTTTTTATCTTTGTATTCCGATTGCGTGACGAAGCGAATGGACATGTGACCATCGCTCAGGCGGTCGAGCAGGTCGTTGGCTTTTTGCTCAATTTGCGGCAGGGCTTGTTCGATGAGCAGGGCGGGCACGCCGTCTTTGCCGAAGGCGCGTTCCAAAGTTTTGTGACGCACGATCTGCTGGTTGAGTTCTTCGCGCTGCGCGGCGTAATCTGTTTTGCGCGCGCGGAGTGTGACAAGGGTGTCCACTTTTTGACGCGCCGCGCCGACCTGCGAGCGGGTTTCGTTTTCATCTTCGCGCAGGTCGCGCAGTTTATCTTCGGCTTCGAGAATGTTCGGCGCGTTCAACTCGGACTCGGCCAAAGTTTGAGCGGCGGCACGTTGGGCTTTTTCGCTGGAATCGACTTCTTCTTTCTTTTTACTTCTTTCTTCTTCCAGATTTTTGATTTCACCTTCAAGATGTTTGCTGACTTCCTTCGCGGATTTCAGGCTGCTGAATTCTTCTTCTGTGCTTCGTCCGTCCGCTTCGGTTTGTTTGGCAAGTTCATGCGCGGATGCGTCGTAGCCGAGTTTGGCGAGTTCCTTATCCAGTTTTGTTAATTGCTTGCGCGCTTCTGCGGCGAAGGATTCTTTTTCCAATGCCTTCGTCACTTCCGCGAGACGTTTTTTGCCCGACTTCTCCCATTCCTTTTCAGCGGACTTGAGAGTCTCGATCCGCTCGGTGAGTTGCGAAACGGTGTTGGAGTGGGTGAGGGTTTCTTTTTCGGCGGTTGATAGTTGCGTGATGCGTGATGCGTGTTGCGTGATGAGTTGGGTGAGTTGGCTCAACTCTGTTTGATTGGCGCGGAATTGGTTGCCCTTCTCTGTGCCCAACTTATTTAATTCTTCCAAAGTAGATTCACGGTGCGCTTCGCTCAATTCCTGTCCGCAGACGGGACAGGCGGCGTTGCCTTCGGTTTCTTCGAGCGAAGTAATACGCTTTTTGATCTCGTCCATTTCTTTGCGCAGGGATTCGTTTTCAACTTTCAAAGCCGCGTTCTTCTCCCGCGCCTCCGCGTGTTGACTGTTTAACTCGTTGCGTTCTTCAACCTTCGCCTGCGTTTCCAACAAGGACGTCTGCGCTGCCGCAACTTTTTCTTCCAAATCCCCAATCCCCAATTCCTGATTCCTAATTCCTAATTCCTGTTCGCTCAGCGTTTCCCGCTCCTGTTCCAACTTCGCCTTTTCCACTTCAATCTCGCGCAGCAAAGGCTGTCTGCGCTCGTTGTGTTCGCGGAATTCCAGCGCAGTTTTGTCGAACTCTTCCAATTCCTTGCGGACTTTTTGCCACGCCTTGTAAGCCGATTCGATTTCTTTTGCGCGGCTGACCAAATCTGCATAGGCGGCTTGCTCGGTTTCTTTTTCCGCGAGGCGTGATTCAAGATTTGCAAGAGATACGCGCGAACGTTCCAGCGACGCGGACAAAGTCTCCGCGAGTTTGCGCTGTTCGTTGATCAACGCCGCGTTCTTGCGAATATTCTCCAGCGCGGACTCTTGAACACTGCGCGTGGCTGATAATTGTTTGAGCGAGTTTTCAAGTTCGGCAAGACGTGATTTGCGCGCGCCTTCTTCCGCAAGTTCTGTGTCAATCTCCGCCACGCGCCCGTCAATTTCCTGCACATCGCCTTCGATCTTCTTCCGTCTTTCAGAGGCACGATCTTTGTATGTGTTCCAGATTTCCAAGCCGAGGATGGTGCTCAGTACCGCCTTGCGTTCGCTGGATTTTCTCTGCGTGAATTCATCCGCTTTGCCTTGCAAAAAGAAGGATGCGTTGATGAAGGTGTCGTAATCCAATCGCAGAGTTTGCTCGATCCGTGCCTGCGTATCGCGGGTTGTCTTTTCTGTCAGCGGTCTCCATTGATGGACGGTGGACCGTTGACCGTTGACCGTACCGTCCTCGGTCCTCTGTCCATCGTCAAGTATTTGAAATTCCAGCACCGTGCTCTTCCCGCGCGGCAAAGTCCTTTGCACGCGGAAGGTATTTCCTTCGTAGGCGAAAGTCAACGCAACTTCGGCGGCTTTGACATCCTGATTCAAGTTGATCACGTCCGTGCTTTTTCCGCGCGCTTCGCCAAATAGAACCCAGGTCATCGCGTCGAGCAGGGATGATTTCCCCGCGCCGTTTTGTCCTGAGATGCAGGCAAGCTCAAAAGAGTTGAAGTCCAATTCAGCGGGGTCGCGGTACGAGAGAAAACCTGAAATACGAAGGTGAAGGGGAATCATGGAAAATTTTCCTGTGAAGACCCTAAAGGTTTCAAAAACCTTTAGGGTCTGGTTCTAATTGATGATGGATTATAATCCACCCAATATGTTTCAATCTGATGTTCCCCAGACGCGCCGCCGCATGACCATCCTCGCGGTCATCATTGCCACCATCCCTTGTTATTGTGTTGGTTTTATTGCTCTTTCCCTTGCCCCAGATACACGACCCACACCTACCCAGTCAATCACACTTACTGTCGATGTTACCGGTACAACACCTTCCCCCACCCTTAGTCAGACTCCGCTTGTTGTGACAAACACCATCACCCCGACCTTCACCCTTACCAATACCCCAACTCAAACAGCAACTCCCACGCCCACTCCCTTCCAGCCGCTTCCTTTTACTTCAACCTTTACGCCCACGCCGACCAATACCGCAACCTTTACGCCCACCGCTACCTTCACACCAATCACACCCACCAATACCTTTGCGCCCACACCCACGCCTTCAATTACCTTTACGCCTTCGCCAACCTTTACGGATACATTTACTCCCACACCCACACCGACATTTACACCCACACCAACACAGCCTAATACTCCCCTCCCTTCGCCAACCGCGTTTGGTACACAATCCCAATAAGGCTTGCGACTCTTTTTTTCATCAAAAACTTTAGGGTTGATTAATTATGAGTGACATCCTGCCTTTTCTTAAATCAATTATTTCTGTCGCTGGTCTTTCCGGATATGAAACCCCTGTTGCAAACCTCATCGAAAAAAAGTGGACTCCGCTGGTAGATGAGATCAGCCGCAGCAGACTCGGCTCCATCCACGCGCTGAAAGCTGGTTCTGGTTCTGACAAATTATCCCGTCCCTCGGTTTTGATCGCCACCCACATGGACGCCATCGGCTTGATGGTATCGCGTATTGTGGATGGCTTTTTATATGTCACCAATATTGGCGGAGTCGATCCGAGAGTCCTGCCCGGCACGCCTGTTATTGTCCATGCATCGGGGAATGGGGAAGAGGAATTATATGGCGTTGTTGTCATGCCTCCTGCGAATTTACTTCCCGAAGGAAAAGGTGCGGGCGCAATCGCTTTGAAATATCTTTTGATAGATGTAGGACTCACGCCAAAGGATGTCGCGAAGCGTGTCTGCATCGGGGACAGAGTCGCCTTCGGAACAGAACCAGTTGAAATGTCTGGTGGATGCGTGAGTGGACATACTCTTGATAACCGCGCATCAGTCGCCGCGTTGACAATATGCCTCGAAGAATTGAGAACCCGGTCGCATATCTGGGATGTGTGGGCGTTGGCGTCTGTTCAGGAGGAGGAAACATCCGCGGGAGCGTTCACATCCGCATATCAAATCCGCCCGACGATTGCGATTGCCCTGGATGTGACTTTTGGCAAAGGCACAGGCTCAACGGATTACACCGCGTTCCCGATCGGCAAAGGCGTGACGTTGGGCATTGGACCAAGTATGCACCCGTTTTTGCACAAGCGTTTTAAGGAAGTTGCCGGGCGGGTGGAAATCCCTGTCAAGGATGAAGCCATGCCCTCCGCTTCATCAACAGATGCCGATGCAATGCAGTTAACGGCCGAAGGCATCCCGACGATGGTGGTCAGTATTCCTGAGCGATATATGCACACGCCGGTGGAATTGGTGGCGTTGAAAGATATTCAGCGCGCAGGTCGCTTGCTTTCTGAATTTGTCGTTTCGCTCGAAGCGGATTTTATGAATAAGATCGCTTGGGATTAACAGCCGTGTCGTTGCGAGGGCTTTATTGTTCTTCGCCCGAAGCAATCTCCTGTTTTTTGATGGAGGTTGCTCACCGCACTGGCGTACGGCGCAAGTGTCGTCGGAAAGAGCAAGTGCCCTCCTCGCAACGACATAAAAGAGAAATATTATGCTATCCATTGGCACACCGCAAATAAAACTGCTCGAAAAATTATGCAACGCAATGTCCGTCTCTGGTGATGAGGGCGAAGTGCGGCGCATTGTGCTGGAAGAAGTAAAACCCTACGCCGATGAAGTCAAAGTGGATGCGCTCGGAAGTGTATTGGTGCGGAAGCACGCTTCGACTTCGCTCACATCGTCCCGAGGTTCTTTCGGGAGCGCGGGCAGGAAGCCGCTGCGTGTTTTGCTCGATGCCCACATGGACGAAGTCGGCTTCATGATCGTACATGATGATGACGATGGTTTTTTTCAATTCGAGACCGTCGGCGGCATTGACCCGCGTCATCTTGTTGGCAAACAGGTCATTGTTGGCAAAGACCATGCTGTTGGCGTGATCGGCGCAAAACCGATCCACTTAACTACAGCCGCTGAACGCGAACATGCCATTGATGTGGACACGATGCGGATTGACCTTGGACCCGAAGGGAAGGCAAGTGTCGGTGACCGCGCCACTTTTGCGACGAAATTCAAGCGTGTTGGTCCTTCCATCATGTCCAAGTCCATTGATGACCGCATCGGTGTGGCGATCCTGATCGAGTTGCTCAAACACGCGCCGAAAAATATCGAGTTGTGTTTGTCATTCAGTGTGCAGGAGGAGATTGGCTTGCGCGGAGCAAAGGTTGCGGCGCATTATTTTGAACCTGACCTTGCCATTGCAGTTGACTCCACACCCGCCCGTGACCTGCCAGATTACGAGGGCAGGGAAAACTTCACCTACAACACACAACTGGGATTTGGTCCCGCAATTTACATGGCAAATTCATCCACGATGGATGATCCGCGTTTGGTGCGTTTTTTGGCAGAAACGGCTGAGAAGAACAAGATTCAATATCAATTCCGTCAGCCTGGGGGAGGGGGAACGAATGCGGGAGCAATCCAACAAGCGCGGTCAGGAGCGCCTGTAGTTTCGGTTTCT
>DYDH01000214.1 GCA_020717985.1 Herpetosiphon sp.
GGATCAGCCAGCGGGAAAAGCGGATTTGAATTCGCCTCGGCGCGATAGCCTTCCGCGTGGACTTGAACATTGCCTCCCAGCACCTTTACGGCATTGCCGTAAATTGCGTCGGTAAAGCCAGCCATGAGTCCGTCATACCACATCATCAAGGCCAGCGTCAACGACATGGCGAGGATGATGATGATGGTGCGGCGTTTGTGCCGCCAAATGTTGCGCCATGCAAGGCGCAGGTATAAGATCATAGGTTACTCCTTTTTCGGAGTCCAAAGTCTCCCGACTTTGGACGGTCAACGACAGGAGTCATTGACTCCATTTTTACGACTTTACAAATTGCGATTCTGTTTTTCGCAAACCATATTCCATCACATACAACAACTTATCTATCGTTTCCTGGGTCTTTGCAGAACGAGCCCATTTTAGAATATCTTTTTGCTTCATACCTTCCTTCATGATGTAAGTGGTAATCGCATTCATCCACGTATCCATGACCATAACAGCCAGTTCCACATCCACACTGGGATCAAGTTCGCCGTTTTTCATGGCTTGCTTAATCATCGCCGCAAGTGAATCAGTCGTCATCTTGTGATATTCGGCAAAGTCTTTTCCGTAGTACATCCCTTCAACCAGCAAAACGCGGCTGATCGCTTGTACAAGATGCGGGTGGGCGGAACTGAACTCCATGCCTGTTTTGATCATCCAATGAAAATATCCAAACGTATCCAGATTGGTATTTGGCGGATGCCTGTCTTTGAAAAACTCGATCTTTTCATTTGCCAGCATATCCATCAAATACCTGAAAACATCCATCTTGTCTTCGAAATATTGATAGAAACTGCCTTTTGAAATTCCGCTGTTTGCCACGATACGGTTGATGGACGAACCTTCAAAACCAAATTCGGTAAATTCGCACACTGCGGCGTCGATGATGATCTGTCTTTTTTCTTCAGGAAGATTGAGAAATGTTTGTTTGGGCATAAAATGTGACCTCAAGGTCATATGACCTGTCAGTCACATTCTACGCCGATTCCCCCGCCTGTCAAGGAGGATTCATGTAAATTCCAGATGTGGAATTTACGCCCAGCGGCGTGGATTAAACGAAAAGTAGAATTATCTTTACAATTCCAAAGATGAAGTAAACTTGTGCGGATATGACTCACGAAACACCCCAACAGCCGCCCGAAAACGAACCCACCGTTCTCGACCTTTATAAATCTGTTACGAAGAATTGGACTTCTTTCTTCAATTTCATTCGTTCCCTGTGGGATGCGCGCCGGCGTGCCGAACTTGACCATGCATTGGCGCTGGAAGTGGCGCAGGACCAACCTGACCTGTTTCCTGAAGAACCCGTGCGCGTGGATTATTTTCCCTGGCGTTCTGTGCTGGCGCTTTTCCTTGCACTTGGCGCACAGGCTTTTTTGGAGCCGCCCAATCGTCAGGTAAATATTTCACTGGCATTGTATATTCTGGCCGCGGGGATTTGCATTTGGTCCTACATCAAAAGTGAGTGGCATTTACCTGCTTTGCCAGTTCCCAAACAAATGCCTGACAATCTTTCCACGCGTGTGGTCCCGTTTCTCTTTTCCATTGTTTTTGCCTTGCTCGCGTTTTGGGATTTTGGTCGTGATGTATTTACGCCCGTCAATCTTTTATTTTGGGCGCTGTCATTTGGATTATTTTTTTATGGATTGTGGCTCAAACATCCCAAGGCTGTACAGGATTCAAGTCCCGACGCGCGCCGCCAAAAAATAATCCGAAGCGCGCTTGTGATCGTTGTGTTTGGTATCGCGCTCTTTTTCAGGCTTTATCGCATCAATGCTGTTCCCGCTGAACCGTTCAGTGACCATGCTGAAAAAATACTGGATGTCTACGATATCACGCAGGGACAATATAAAATTTTCTTTGCCCGCAACACCGGACGTGAAGCCATTCAAATGTATTGGACTTTGCTGGTTGCCATAGTCTTCCGCACAGGTCTTACTTTTCTGAGCCTTAAACTTGGTACGGCGTTGCTTGGTATTCTGACCATCCCATACGTTTATTTACTCGGCAGGGAATATGGCGGTTCGCGTGTGGGGCTGTTTGCGCTTTTTCTTTTTGGGATTGCCTACTGGCCGAATGTGATTTCGCGTATTGGACTTCGTTTCCCGCTTTATCCGTTCTTCGCCGCGCCGACACTCTTTTATTTGATCCGCGGACTGCGTACTCGTAACCGAAACGACTTCCTACTCTCGGGCCTTTTCCTCGGTCTCGGTTTGCATGGGTATAGTCCTTTCCGTATCGTTCCCCTGCTTGTGGTGGCGGCTTTTGTTATTTATGTGATCCACCTCCGCGCAAAGGAGAATCGCCAGCAGGCGTTTTGGTGGTTCACGATCATTGTTGTGACCTCCCTGCTTGTCTTTTTGCCGCTTCTACGTTACTGGCTGGCGCACCCCGATATTTTTGGCTATCGTGCCATGACTCGTTTGACATCAACTGAGTCTGCTTTGGCCGGGCCTGTGTGGCAGATATTCCTTTCCAATTTATATCGCGCTTTGTTGATGTTCAACTGGGATAATGGAAGCATCTGGGTTCATTCATTGCCTGGACGCCCGGCCTTGGATGTGGTGACAGGCGCTTTATTTGTGATCGGCATCCTCCTGTTGGTTGTGCGTTATGTGCGTCAACGGGATTGGCGCGACCTGCTGCTTTTGGTGTCCATTCCCATTTTGCTGATGCCGTCCATTCTCTCGCTGGCATTTCCCGGCGAAAATCCTTCGTTGAATCGTACGGGCGGCGCGGCGGCGGCGGTTTTCGTTGTCAGCGCGCTGGCTCTCGATGGGTTCGTATCAAGCCTGGGGGCGGCGCGAGGCGGGAAGCGGATTTTTATCGCGTATGGTTTGACGGGGCTTTTGTTCGCCGTGTCCGCTTTTCAGAACTATGACCTTGTCTTCAATAAATTCGATGCGAATTTCAAGCTGGGCGCGTGGAATACATCGGAAATGGGCGCGTTGATCAGTGAGTTCCGTGATACGTATGGAGAGACTGATACGGTTTGGATCGTGCCGTTCCCACATTGGGTGGATACACGTCTGCCGGGTGTCTGGGCGGGAATTCCAAACCGTGATTTTGCCCTCTGGCCCGAAAATTTTACCAAGACGTTAATCGTGACTGGACCGAAAATGATCATCTATCGTTTTGACGATTTGAAGACTGAGAATGCGCTTAAACAACTCTATCCGAACGGCGTCTTTACCCGCTATATTTCCAGTTACGCGGGCAAGGATTTTATGGTGTTGATGATCGAGGAATAGTAGGTCACGTTTATAACGTGACAGTCTTACTGCCAGAAAAATAATTATGGAAAATACAATAATCGAAAAGCGCGCGTGGTTTTATGATTTGCTTTTTATCCTTGTCCTGCTGATGGCGGGATATTTGCGTTTGGCTGGGTCAGGGTGGGGGGAAGGCTATCATCAACATCCGGATGAATTATTTTTAAGCGGCGTGTTGGGAAGCCTGAACGCGCACTCCTGTGACCTTCCGAAGGTCCCGGTGGACCTTTGCCCCAATGACCAGAAACACTGGATGAGTATTGGCGAATATTTCGATACGGCAAAGTCGAGCCTTAATCCATACAACCGCGGATATTCTTTTTTTGTGTATGGTAATTTACCGATGTCCCTCATCCGCGTGACAGCCGAGGCAATGGGGATGGATGATCTGGGCTCTTTGAAATTTTTTGCGCGGCAACTATCCGCGCTGGCTGACCTGTTTACAATTTTTGCGCTTTACCTGATCGTCTCGGGCTTGTACGGGCGGCGCGTCGGTTTGTTTGCATCCGTGTTTTCGGCGTTGACTGTGATGCAGATCCAGCAGTCCCATTTCTTTACCACCGACCTGTTCACGAACCTGTTTATGTTCCTGGCGATCCTGTTTGCGACAGCGATAGTGGAGTGGATCAGGCGTGAAGAAAAAAGTAACGAGGAACGGGAAACGAGTGATGAGGATTCACTCATAACTCATCACTCGGCAACTCGTAACTTATTAGCTCACCCGCTTCTTTGGCTAAGCATTGGTTTTGGATTGATGCTCGGTATGGCGATGGCATCCAAGATCAATGCGGCGGCGCTGGCGTTGATGCTGCCGGGGGCATTCGCCATCCGTTACTTGATGTATGACCGTAAATCCAATGAACGAAACACGCAACAAACAGCGCTTCCCGCCGACTACTGGTCGCTGATTGCCGTTTTCCTCATTGCGGGCGGACTTGCAACTATCATATCTTTTCGCATTTTCCAACCTTATGCATTTGATGGGCTGGGACTTAATCCGCACTGGATTGCGAATATTGCGGAACAACGCGGGCAAGCCGCCGGTTCTGACCTGCCCTGGAATTTACAATGGGCGCGCCGTTCGCATTTGTATTCGTTCACCAATTTGACAGTTTGGGGATTGGGACTTCCGCTTGGCATTCTTGCTTGGGCAGGTTTCCTGTTGATGGGCTGGCGCATTCTCAAAGGGGAATGGAAACATCTTCTGTTGTGGGGCTGGACTGCGTTTTATTTTCTTTGGCAATCGCTTCAATTCAATCCCACCATGCGGTATCAATTGCCGGTCTATCCGCTTTTGGGGATGATGGCGGCTTGGTTTTTGTTTGAGGCGGGAAATGGTTTAAAGTCACGCGCTACACAACACTCAACACGTACTACGTACTTCGTAATGCGTACCCTGGTGGGTTTGGTTGGTATCATCGTTCTGATTTCCACAGCGGTCTGGGCGTTTGCGTTTCAGGGCATTTATCTGCGCGATGAGACTCGTATTGCGGCCTCGCGTTGGATATTTCAAAATGCGGCGGGACCGGTCAATGTGCAGATTGAAACGGCTGGTGATGGAAATTACAACCAGCCTTTGCCTGTCACCCCAGGCACATTGATCCCGCCTGGAGCATCTTATACCCTCACGTTTTACCCCAAATACAGCGGACAGGTTTCGGAGGTTGTGCTCGGACATGCAAAAGACGCGCTCGCTTCGCCCTCGACCATTGTGCTGACTTTGTATTCCGCTTTCGCTCCAGATATTCCCCTGGCGCGCGCTTCGGAATTGGTGAATTTCAATTCATCCAATGACCCGCGCGGGCCGTCTGTTACTTTTTCGTTCGATCAGGCCATCCCGGTCTTTGAGGGACAACTTTATTTTTTGAGGATCGAAACACTTGGCAGTGGACTGGTCATAAGCGGTTCATATCTTGCAAACGAGACCAACTACGATTGGGGATTGCCTTTCCGCATTGATGGGTATGACGCGTTTGGCGGCATCTATCGCGGCGATCTTGACTTGCATATATACTGGGATGATAACGCGGACAAACTTAATAATTTTGTCAATACACTCAGCGCGGCAGATTACATCATCATCCCCACCAACCACCAATACGCGCAAGTCACGCGCATACCGGAAAGGTATCCGCTGACTACTTTCTATTATCGTGAACTGCTCGGCTGCCCGCAGGGCGCGGATATTATCAAATGTTATGAAACGGCGCAGCCCGGACAATACAAAGGCAGGCTGGGTTTTGAGTTGGTGAAGGTTTTTGAATCCTATCCAACATTTGGTCCGTTGGTGATTAATGACCAGTCTGCCGAGGAAGCCTTCACATTCTACGACCATCCCAAAGTGCTGATCTTCCAAAAGACCGATAAATTTAACGTGAAGGAAGTATCCGCTTTGCTGGGCACAGTGGATTTGACCAACGTCGTTCATTTGCTGCCAAAGCAGGCTGCTGATTACAAAAATTTACTCCTGCCAGATATACGCCTTGCGTCGCAGCGCGCGGGCGGTACATGGTCTGAACTGTTTAATTACGACTGGATACAAAATAAATATCCATTTGTGGGTGTCTTGATCTGGTATGCGTTTATCTTCCTGCTGGGACTGGTTGCCTATCCGATCACGCGTTCGGCGTTGGCGGGATTTCGCCAGTATTCGTACCCGCTCAGCCGAATTGTGGGTCTGACCCTGCTGGCATGGATTTCGTGGATGGGCGGTTCGGTCGGTATACCGTACACACGAGTCTCAATCAGCGTGGCATTTGCCATTATCGCTGTGGCAGGCTTCGGGTTGTGGATGATGCGCAAAGACCAGTTCAAAGCGGAGTGGAACTCCAGCCGTCAATTCTTCACTTTGGTGGAGATCGTCTTCCTCGTCTTCTTCCTAATCGACCTGTTGATCCGCCTTGGCAATTCGGATATGTGGCATCCATCCAAGGGCGGCGAGCGTCCGATGGATTTTTCATATTTCAACGCGGTCTTAAAGAGTACGAGTTTCCCGCCATACGATCCGTGGTTTGCGGGCGGCTATATCAATTATTACTATTATGGTTTTGTGCTGGCTGGCACTCCGGTAAAACTGCTTGGCATTGTGCCTTCGATTGCCTACAATTTTATTCTGCCAACCTGGTTTGCCTTGATCGCGATTGGCGCATTTGCGGTTGCGTATTCACTTGTTACGCCAGATGATGATTCGTCCATTCATCCTTCATCCTTAACTGCCGGGCTTACTGCTTCGATCATGGCGATCTTGTTGGGGAATCTCGGCACGGTGCAAATGATATTCCGTTCGTTGCAGCGCATGGCCGCGCCGGGTGGAAATGTCCCCGCAGATGCGACGTTCCTGCAAAGCTGGACCTGGGCTTTCAAGGGAATTTATCTTCTGTTTAACGGAGTTATGCTTCCAATTGGGCGCGGAGAATGGTACTGGAATCCCAGCCGCGTGATCCCGCCGGGTCCGGGCAACGAGATCACGGAATTTCCGCTGTTCACCCTGCTTTACAGCGATTTGCACGCGCACATGCTTGTGATGCCGTTGACCTTATTCATTATTGCCTGGGCAGTTTCCTTCATCAAGTCACGTGCGCAAATGACCCGCACAGAATGGGTCGCAGCTTTCGCCATTGGCGCGTTGATGATCGGCGCATTGAAACCCACCAATACCTGGGACTTGTACACATTTTTCCCGTTTGCGGCGATTGCCGTCATTTACGCCATCAACCGTCATTTTGAATGGAAAAATCGCTTTCATCTACCCGACTGGTTTGGGCGCGCGTTGCTTTCCATCGTTGCGGTGGCTGTGTTGTACAAGCTTGGCTCGTTGATGTATTCGCCGTTCGACCACTGGTACAGCCAGTCTTACAATAGTATTGATCCGTGGTCTGCTTCACATACTCCGCTGTCTTCGTATTTCACGCACTGGGGCTTGTTCCTTTTCATTATTACCGCCTGGCTTCTTTGGGAAGTGCGCGAGTGGATGGCCGCCACGCCCGTTTCACATTTGAAGAAATTGCGCGATTACCAGTTACTGCTTGAAATTGGACTGGCGGCCGTACTTGCCTTGTTTGCATTCTTTGTTATGGAAGGTGTGCGGGTTGCTCTGATCGCCTTGCCGCTTGCGGTCACGGCTGGACTTTTGCTTCTGCGCCAGAATATGCCGGGCGTGAAGCGCGGTGTTTTGCTGATGATCGGCACCGGACTCGCGTTGACTCTGGCTGTGGAAGTGATCACCTTGCGCGGCGACATTGGACGCATGAACACAATTTTCAAACTCTACATGCAGGTCTGGA
>DYDH01000555.1 GCA_020717985.1 Herpetosiphon sp.
CGCTTTCAGCAGTTGTTCCTGTTGGCCATGAACCAGGCAGAAAGGCAGAAAAAGGGGTCAGACCCCTTTTCTCTAAACCCATCGCTGGACCAATAGTTTGATAGGTTGATTTGGTGCTGATTGTTATATGATGACAGTGAGAGGAGTGTATCCGATGATGGAAGCAATTAGGGTACTAACGCTTTACATTACTAGCATTGCTCGTTACTATATGGACGTATGATTAAAACATTTGCCAACAAAGAGACTGCTGCTGTATTCCTCAATTTACGAGTGCGTCGTTTTGGCGAAGAATGGTTGCGGGTGGCTCGTCGGAAGTTGGCGCAATTAAATCGAATAGAAACAATAGAAGAGTTACGAATTCCACCCGGTAATCGGTTGGAGAAACTTTCTGGTACACGTGAAGAATTGTGGAGCATACGCATCAATGGTCAATGGCGGATATGCTTTGAATGGCATGATGGCCATGCCTGGAATGTTAAGATCGTTGATTACCACTGATGGAGGATACTCATGAGGATTCGGATTGAAGATTTGGCAGATATGGATTTTTCCGATATCGCAAGTGGAGAGAAATTACCACCGGTAACTCCGGGAGAGATTCTGTTGGAAGACTTTTTGAAGCCAATGGGTTTTAGCCAATACAGACTTGCCAAGGAGATAGGGGTACCGCAACGGCGTATTGGGGAAATTGTTGCAGGGAAGAGAGCGATTACGGTTGATACCGGATTACGTTTGGCGCGTTTTTTTGGGATGAACGACAGGTTCTGGATCGGTCTGCAAACGGATTATGATACAGTTCGAGAAAAAGAAGCTTTGTCGGATGTGTTATCACGCATTCAGCCAATCCATATCCCTGCACATTGAAATCATTTTTACAGTTATCGGAAAGAGTAAAAGGAGTAAAAGGGGTCAGACCCCTTAAATGGACCTTAAACGTACATTATCCGACGCTGCCTGGACTGCTTGGCTTTATTTGCCAGACCATGTTTTCGGTTGCTTGCGTGTTCAGTTTTGAATATCGTGAATACACGAAACTATGAAAGGAGCGTTTCATGAGCAGAGCTACGACTACGACGATGACGGTTCGCCTCAGCGGCGCACTCAGCGACTTCGTTTCCGCGAATGTGGGTGAGCATGGCGCCTACGAGAACATCAGCGAATATGTGCGAGACCTGATCCGGCGAGACAAGGAACATAAGGAAGCGGAAGCGTTCGAGCGCCTCAAAACCGAACTGACCCACGCCTATGCAGCGCCCGAAGCATCGTATCACCCGCTGACGGCGGCGGACGTGATCGCACGCAACCGGGTCTGACACGGTATGACCAAAGCCAATATCCGCATCCAGGATGC
>DYDH01000029.1:0-255 GCA_020717985.1 Herpetosiphon sp.
GAGAAGATGATAATGTTGCGAATGGTTTTGTTCATTTGGTTTCCTTGTGTGAGTAATTTTTTGTTCCAATTCTTTTTATGGCTGAGTTTACCCATTCGAGCAGGGCGCGGTTGCTTTTGATCCCGTATTCAAGTGTGAGCATGTTGAGAAAGAATGCGCGCGGGTCGTTGATTTTGGCAGGTTTAACAGCGGACGCCTGATAGACAGCATCATACGCAAGCAGGCTTTCTTCGGCGGTTTTTTTTTCGTGAAGCA
>DYDH01000029.1:298-27722 GCA_020717985.1 Herpetosiphon sp.
AACTTGAATGAGAAAAGGTTCACGCGTCTCTTTTTCAGGCAGGGGCGTGGCGAGCCATTCATGAAGTTCGGCGCGCCCCGTTTTAGTGATCGAATAAATTTTCATGTCGAGCCGTTCTTCGCGCTCGACGACTTCTTTTTCGACCAAACCCTCATCGGTCATTTGTGAGAGGGTGCGGTAGATCTGGCTTTGATTGGCGGGCCAAAAGTGTCGCACAGATTTATCGAAGGCCTTTTTGAGGTCGTAGCCTGAAAGAGGTTTATAAGATAAAAAGCCAAGGATTGCGTGTTTTAGGGACATTATTCGCTCTCTTTTATAGTACTAATCATATAGTACTAATACTATAATTTGCTTTATTTGACTTGTCAAGAAAAAATCAAAAAATTGGTGGTGGTAAAATTCAAAAAGAATTTCAAAATCGGAGAATCAAAATGAAAAATCCTGTCATCGTTGATGCAATCCGCACGCCGATTGGCGCGTTGGGTGGAGTACTTGCCTCTGTCCGTCCTGACGATATGGCGGCGTATGTCATTAAAACCATTCTCGAACGTAATCAATTTGACTCTGCGCTTGTTGAGGAAGTATTTTTTGGATGTGCGAATCAAGCGGGCGAGGATAACCGGAATGTCGCGCGGATGGCTGCGCTGTTGGCTGGTCTGCCGACCGAAGTGGGGGGCGTCACTGTGAATCGACTCTGCGCTTCGGGCTTGAATGCGGTCAATCAGGCGGCGCGTGCGATCAAAGCTGGGGAGGGTGATATCTACATTGCGGGCGGAGTCGAATCAATGAGCCGCGCGCCGTATTCACTTCCGAAAGCCGAAAGTGGATATTCATTTGGAAATCTCACTGCTTATGACACCGCCCTTGGCTGGCGCTATCCGAATCCCAAGATGAAGGAAATGTATGGCACTGATTCAATGGGCGAGACTGCGGAAAACATTGCGAAGGGACGTCCGCATCTGACACGCGAGAAGCAGGACGCCTTTGCTGTGCGTTCGCATCAACTGGCGATTGCCGCAATTGACTCGGGCAGATTCAAGCAGGAGATCGTGCCCGTTGCCATTCCCCAAAAGAAAGGCGATCCGAAAATTGTGGATACTGACGAACGTCCGCGTCGCGATACCACTATGGAATCTTTGGCAAAACTCAAACCTGCTTTTGCCAAAGAGGGTGGAACTGTCACCGCTGGCAATTCATCGGGATTAAATGACGGCGCCGCTGCGCTCTTGGTCATGAGCGAAGAAAAAGCCAAAGCGTTGAATCTCAAACCGCTTGCCCGAATTGTGACCTCCGCCTCGGCTGGAGTTGCTCCGCGTGTGATGGGCTATGGTCCCATCCCCGCAACGAAGAAAGCCCTTGAACGCGCAGGTTTGCAAATGAAGGATATTGGCTTGATGGAATTAAACGAGGCCTTTGCGATTCAATCCCTGGCGGTCATTGAAGGGCTGGAAATTGATCCTGAACTGGTCAACGTCAATGGCGGTGCAATCGCCATTGGACATCCGCTGGGTTGTTCGGGCGCGCGCCTGCTGACAACCCTGGTGCATGAGATGCGAATTCGTGGCAACGTCAAATACGGAGTGGCAACTCTCTGCGCGGGCGTTGGTCAGGGCGAAGCGACGGTCGTGGAATATTTGGGTTGATATTGGATTCCAGCGACTCCCGTTGTTGGAATCTCAAAAGTCGTGAGACTTTTGAGTCCGTGATGGAGATCATATGAAAAAAAATCTGTTCCTCTTGTTGGTTATGTTCCTGTCCGCGTGCGCTGCGCCTGCTGTGGAAAGCGCGCTTGAACCCGCGCAGATGATTCAATTGACACCGATTGGGACTTTCACGCCGATTCCCACATCCACGACTATCCCGCCCACCGTTGCGCCGACGGAAGCCTTTCCGACCTACACGCCGCCCACCGCGCTGCCCGGCCAACCAAACGAGATTCTCTTTGCCGCAAATGGGACCTATACCGATGTGACCGACAACATCCCCGCAGGCGGAAGCAAGACCTACTCGCTCAACGCCATGCAGGGACAGGTGATGTCTGTTTCGATTTTGCCGCAACCTGATGCTGCCAGCACGATTTCAATGCAAATCAAAGGCAAGGATGGGAGCGTTCTCTGTCCCAAATCAGCCGATGAACAATGCCTGTTTTGGCGCGGCGCGCTGCCCGCTTCGCAGGATTATTTTGTAACGCTCACGCCCGATGGCGATACGATTCAATATGTCATGCGCGTAGCGATCAATCCGCCGGGGAAGGGATTCCAATATTTTCAATATAATTCCACGACGGGACTTTCAGTGACCTATCCCGACACCTTCGCGCTCGCGCTGCCTGTGCGGGGTAATTACAAAACAGACCCTGTGCTGGCGCTTCAATTTATTGATTCGGAACTCTTCGAGAAAACCAATCTGAGCGAAGTGTATTTGTTGGTCAGTTCCACCTCCGACGCGCAGACTGTTGCCACTTGTACCGAACCAAATCAAAGCGGCGGCGGACCCGAATATCCCGCCGAAAATGAAATCATCAACGGACTGACTTTTGTCCACACAACGACAGAGGACGCGGGTGCGGGCAATTACTACCAACAGGAAATCTACCGCACAGTTTACAACAATGCCTGTTATGAAGTGATTTTCTTTGTCCACTTCACCAATGCCAGCAATTACACGCCCGGCACTGTGACCGAGTTCAACAGGGATGCGGTCATGCGAAACTTGGAAGCGGTTTTTTCCATGATTACGATTAAGTAGTCCGCGTTTCAAACGTGACCCTACGGTTAGTATGCTAAAATTAACCTGTGAACAAACAAAAGTACTACGTCGTTTGGAAGGGACGCAAGACTGGCATTTTCACTTCATGGGCGGAGTGTGAAAAACAAGTGAAAGGCTTTGTTGATGCGCAATATAAAGCTTTTGATGATAGCGCACAGGCAGATGCCGCTTTCCTTGCCAATTACGATGATTACAAAGGCAAACCCTCTTCGCATGGAAAATGGAAAACTGCCAGCATACAGCCGATCCTGCCATCCATTTGTGTGGATGCGGCGTGCAGTGGATCGCCCGGCAAGGTGGAATATCGCGGTGTGATTACCGAGACGGGCGAGCAGATCTTCCATGCAGGTCCCTACGAACAGGGGACAAATAATGTTGGTGAGTTCCTTGCCGTTGTCCATGCGCTGACATGGCAATTCAAACATAATTCGCACACCTCAATTTACTCCGATTCAGAGAACGCCATTGCCTGGGTGATGAACGGACTCTGTAAAACAAACCTCAAGCACACACCCAAAAATGCCCTGCTCTTTGCCCTCATCCACAGCGCGGAGAATTGGCTTGCTGAGAACGAACTTCCCGAAAATAAAATATTGAAATGGGATACAGAACTGTGGGGCGAAAACCCAGCAGATTTTGGAAGAAAGTAAGTTATAAGGATGAACGCTTCGCGTGAATTATGAAGGATAAAGAGAACATTCATCCCTCATCCTTTATCTTTTACCCTTTCCCCTTATGAAACTCCTCTCCTTCTCTTTCCTCCTCGCCCGTATCCGCGGAGTTGATATCCGTTTTCATTTTTCCATGCTGTTCAGCGTCCCAATTGCATACTTCCTCTTTCGTCCGACCAATGCAAGGGAAATTGTGGCGGCGCTTTTGTGGCTGGTCGGTTTTGTGCTTTGCATCTTTTTACATGAGGTGGGTCACGCGCTTGCCGCTCAACTTGTGGGTGTGGAAGTAAAAAGCATCGTCATCTGGATTCTCGGTGGATTTACAAATCTCAGCCGCAAGTCAGAAAAACCTTCGCATAACCTTTTCATTTCCGCGGCGGGTCCGTTGGTGAATATGCTGCTGGGCTTTTTATGCGTCCTTGGATATATCGTTCTTTCCTTTTTGTTTTTACCCTTTTATCGGGACACGGAATTATTTCTCTGGGGGCAGATCTTCATCAATTTGTGTTTCTCGCTCGCCTTTGTGAATGTGATCCTGGTTGTTTTCAATTTACTTCCCATCTATCCGTTGGATGGCGGTAACATTATGCACTCCGCGATGGAGATGTTCTTCGGCAGGGCAAATGCAGATTGGATCACGTTTCTGATCAGTATTCCCGTATTATTGGCTCTGATTGCGTTTGGATTTGCCACCCGTGATTATTTACTTCTCGGCTCCTGCGTTCTGATCGGGCTTGCGGTTGGCACGTTGAATCGTTCCTTTCTCCGCGGACTCAATTTGGGCATCAATTATCTTTTCAAACGTTCGGGCTATTATTATTTGCAGGGAGATTTTGAACGCGCCATCCAATATTACACACAGGACATTGAACGCGAACCGCAACAGTCCGCTCATTACCTGGCGCGCGCGGCTTGTTACCTGAACATCCTGCAAAAAGAAAGAGCCATCCCGGACGTGGAGCGTGCATTGAAGCTTAACCCCAACAGCGCGCTTGCCCTGCAATTACGCGGTGAGATGTATGCCATGGATAAGAATTACGATGTTGCGCTGGATTTATATGCCCGTGCGCAGGCGGTCAATCCCAATTGGGCGGTCCCGTACTTTGACCGTGGATCTGTTCTGATGGATAAAAAAGAATATCAGTCTGCTTTGGAGGAACTTAATAAAGCCATTTCGCTTTCATCGCAGGTCTGGTTATTTCATCTTGCCCGTTCCATTGTGTATTTCAGACTCGGAAATCTGGACTTGGCGCACAAGGATCAAGGCTTGGCCCTGCACCTCTCCGAAAAAGAATCATTGGTCATGGCTGAACTCAATACGATCATTTATGAAGATTGCCTTGATTGGGCTGAGGATTATTATGCGCGTGTCCTTTTGAAACAACCGCGTTCAGCGGATGCCTATCAAGGCCGCGCGGATGCCCGTCGTATGAACCACGAATATGGTAAAGCCATTGTCGACTACACCCGCGCAATTGAATTTATGCCGAAAGAATCGCGTTCATATTTGGGGCGTGGAAAATCCTATCTGGCGATTAACGAACCTGAAAAAGCGATTACTGATTTTCAAAAGGTTGTGTCCATGGCAGATAAATTGCATCTGAAACGTCAGGCTGAGGAATTATTGAAGACATTTAACGCAGACCCTAAAGGCTTTCCTGGTTGACTAAGCCCCAGTATACAAAAGAATCCTTTAGGGTCTGATGTTCAAAGGAGTAAAAATGAAAACTGCTTTACTGGTGATTGACATTCAAAAAGATTATTTCCCCGGTGGAAAATATCCGCTGGTTGAACCGCTCCCCGCCGCGAAGAAAGCCTATATGCTTCTTCAATGTTTCCGCGAGCATGGCGGACATCACATCCACATTCAGCATATCGCACTCAATCCCGATGCGCCCTTTTTTGTCAAAGGGACCGAAGGCTCAGATATTCATGATTCCGCCGCGCATTTTGTGGACGAACCGATTGTTTATAAGCATTATCCCAACTCATTCCGCGAAACTAATTTGCTTGATATGTTGAAGGAATGGGGCATTGAGCGTGTTGTCATCACGGGCATGATGACCCACATGTGCGTGGATGCCACCGCCCGCGCCGCTGCTGATCTCGGATTCAAAGTCATCGTTGCTGAAGACGCCTGTGCCACACGTGACCTGACTTACGGCGATACAATCATCCCGGCGGACCATGTCCACAAGGCGTTTCTTGCCGCGCTTAAATCCTATGGTGATGTGATGAAGTCAGAGGAAGTGATGGCGTTGCTTTCTGCCGAAATGAACCTTCAACCTTAAACCTATAACTATCAACTTTCAACCTGCAACCTTCAACTCATACCCCATGACCACCCTAGACCCCGAAAAACAAAAACTAGCAAAGCAATATTCCCGTATCAGTCGCCGCCTTTGGCTGGTAGACACCCTCTTTAGCGTGGTCTATGCCCTCGCATGGTTATTCCTCGACTGGAGCGCTTCAATTCGCACATGGCTGATGACCATCACCACCAACGAATGGCTTCTCATCGCGCTTTACATTATCATCTTTGGCGGTGTGTATTCCATCATCAATCTCCCGCTCAGCTACTACAGCGGATTCATCCTGCCGCATCGTTTCGACCAATCCAACCAGTCGCTTAAAGATTGGGTTGTGGATCAACTCAAAGGGTTGGCAATTGGCGCGCCGCTGGGTCTCATCCTGCTTGAACTGCTTTACCTTGCGCTTCGTCTCACGGGCGCATCGTGGTGGCTGTGGGTGGCAGGCGGACTTCTTCTCTTCAACGTCATTCTTTCAAACCTTGCGCCCGTGCTTATCATGCCGCTCTTCAACAAATACGTTCCGCTTGGTGATGAACACAAGGAACTCGAAGAGCGATTGTTGAATCTTGCCAAACGCGCCAACACAAAAGTAAAAGGCGTCTTCAAGTTTGACATGTCCAAGCGCACCAAAGCCGCCAATGCCGCGCTGACCGGACTGGGCAACACGCGCCGCATCATTCTCGGTGATACGCTCATCACTGAATTTACTTTGGATGAAATCGAAACAGTGCTTGCCCATGAATTAGGACATCAAGTCCATAAGGATATCCCATTCCTGATCGCCTTCGGCGCGCTCAGCACTACCCTCAGCCTGTTCATTGCATCTCTGGCTTTGGATTCCGCTGTGGGCTTTTTCTCCTTCACTTCCGCCGCAGACATCGCCGCATTTCCCGCGCTGATGCTCATCCTCAGCCTTTACGGATTATTGACTTCTCCAATCAGTAACGCAGTCTCGCGCTGGCGCGAAAACATGGCGGATGATTACGCGTTATCTTCTACCCAAAACGGCGAAGCGTTTGCATCCGCATTCACCAGATTGGCGAATCAAAACCTCGGCGAAATTGAACCCGAAAAATGGGTCGTCTTCATGTTCTATTCGCATCCGCCGCTCGGTGAAAGAATCGAAAAAGCAAAACGTCACGTCACGTTGCAAACGTGACCTACTAAAAACAAAAAGGACTTGCATCAACGCAAGTCCTTTTTACTTCTCACTTATCACTCATTTCTTATTATTCTTCACTACCCCATCAAATCACTCATCAACTCCATCGGCACAATGCCCGCGCCTACAATGCCGGGTCCCGTATGTACGCCCAATACAGGCGAGATACGCACCTCTTCCAATTTCACAACATTTAATTTTTCCTTGAATTCGGCGGCAAGCAAATCTGCTTTTTCGGCAAAGCGGCCATGTAACACTGTGACCCACACAGGCGTATTCCCATACTTCTCGCGCACACTCTCCACCATCATTCCCATGGACTTGGTCAACGTGCGCCCGTTGCCTACCGTGCTGTACTTGCCATCCACATCCACGCGGATGACTGGCTTGAGGTTGAGCAGCGCGCCCGCGAGCGCCTTCACCCGTCCGATGCGTCCGCCGCGCGCAAGATATTCCAAAGTATCCAGTGTGTAGATCACTTCGGTGTTTTCACGGATTTTTTTCAGGCGCTCCTGGATCGCATCCATGGCCCAGCCCGCTTTACTGGCCAGAGCCGCGGCCATTACCTGAAAACGCTCGCCGCCTGAAAGGGTAAGCGTATCCCAAAAATTGACATTTGCTTCGGAGGAAACTTGTCCGCCACCATCATGTGCTGAATTGATTGTTCCGCTTAGTCCTGATGAAATGTGTATTGAAAAAATGTCCTTATCTTTTTCGGCAATTTTACGATACAACTCGGCAAAAATTCCGGCGGATGGTTGTGCCGTGGTTGGGATGGCCGGCCGCATGGCTTCAAGACGGTTGTAAAAATCATCCGCTGAAATTTCGGTGGCGTTCACCTCACCTTCAGGGAAGTTGATGAACAACGGCGCTGCAACTATGCCAAGTTGTTCCAGTTCTTCGGCAGATAAGTCTGCCGCGCAATCAGTTACTATTTTCATGTTTATCTCCTTTGGTTTTTATACCAGTGGTCGAGCAGATGTGGACATCGTATCGAGCCCACTGACTTGTTTCGGTCTTAGTGTTTCCTTCATCTTGCTGATTCCAACGCCACTCATTGTTCATTACTTTTTACTTCTCACCTGTTACTTCCTGCTTTCCAATAACCACTTCACTGTATCTTTGATGCTTTCATATAATGAACGTGGTAAATAGCCTAGTTCCTGTGTTGCTTTGGCGTGACTAATATTTGAATTACTCTGCAACACCTCCAATGAATAGGGAGTGAAGCGCGGCGTTGCCTTTGCAAGTTGATAATACATCGGTGTAAACAAAGCGGCGAACTTTGCCAGGTCAAATGGAATTTTTAGTTGGAAAAAATTCCTGCCTGTAATTTCGCGCACAGTTTCGAGCATATACCGCACAGTGATTTTTTGCCCCGAAAGAATATAACTCTCGCCGCGCTTGCCGTTTTCAGCGGCTGAGATCAAACCGTCTGCCACATCGCGCACATCCACAAAGTCATATGCGCCATCCACATAAAACGCGGGTTTCGCAACTGCCGCATCGTGAATCACTGCGCCCATCATGGATCCGCGAAAATCATAGGGTCCGATCACTCCGGTGGGGCAGGCCACCACAGCTTCCAGTCCCGCATGTGCCGCGTTCAACACATCCAGCGTTGCCTCGGCCTTTGAGCGGTCATACGCGCCATAGGGGTTGTTCATATCGTAAGGCATATCCTCATTGATAACGCCATCTTCCACTCTTCGTATTGCATGAATGGATGATGTGTAAATCAATTTCTTGATGCCGCTTTCCATTGCCGCGCGCAAAATATTTTTTGTGCCTTCCACATTGACCTTTCTTATAAACGGATTTAAACCCGGCATGATCGATATGACGCCCGCCAAATGGAAAATCCCACGCACGCCGCGCATGGATTGGAACACTGAATCCAAATTAAGAATATCGCCCTCGCACGCTTCAACATTTAATCCCGTAATTGATTCGCGGCATTCGCCAGGCAGAATCAACGCCCGAACATTTTCACCGCGTTCCAAAAGTTTTCGCACAAGGACATTTCCCACATGTCCTGTAGCGCCAGTTACCAGCCACATATTTTTATGCCTCACTTTTTCAACAAACTATTGACCAGCATGGTTGCGCTTTCACGCGCCACCTTTTCCCATTTTGCGCCTTTGGGATCCAGCAGGCTTTGCAGGAGCAAACCCATCGCGGTGGAAACGATCAGGCGTGAAGCGACTTCCGGGTCCACTTCCACAAATGAACCTTCTTCAACGCCTTTCTTGATTAGCGCGGTGAAATATTTATGATAGCGGCGATAAGGGATAATGCTGGCCTGCCATATCTTTTGATCGCGGCTGGCTTGCAGCCAGAATTCGAGGAACATCGGCAAGCCTTCGTTGGCGGTTTTGATAATATACGGGAACGCTTCTGTGATTAACAGGAAAGTTTCCGGCACGGTTTTTTCACGTGACGCTTCGACACTATTGTCAATCGTCGTCAACCAGCCATCCAGCAGGGCAAGGAACAGGGTTTGCTTGCTTTCAAAATGATGATAGAACGCACCCTTGCTGACGCCCGCGTCCTTGCAAATCATATCCACACTGGCGGCGGTGTAGCCGTGATTGGAAAACAATTTGATAGCTGAATTGATGATCTGTGCCTGTGTTTCTTCACTGCGCTGCTGCATGATCTTCTCATCCTGCCTTCTCCAAAAAAGGAGAGGGAAATAAAAAAACAAACCGACCAGTCGGTTTGTTTTTACCCCCGTTGGATTGTGCTGTCAAGGGATGAATATCATGCGATGAGGCGGGTTCATAATACGATACAATCAACCCGTGCCCGAAAAAATAATTACCCAAAGTAGGTTGATATGACAAACTCTCTTCCCACCCTGCTCGAAAAAGCTCTTGCCGCGCGCGCGCAGTTAATTGACTTAAACCACGAATCGGCTTTTCGCCTTTTCAACGGATTCGCCGAAGGTTGTCCGGATATCGTCGTTGACTTATACGCTTCAACAGCTGTTATTCATAACTATGCCGATAATTCCGATCAGGGCGTACTGCTGGTTGATGAAGCCCGTCAATTCCTGAATGCTTCCCTGCCCTGGCTTCGTACGGGAATTGTCAAGACACGCAACGGCGCAACGCAGGAAGACAAATGCGGCAAACTTTTATTTGGCTCAGAGGTGGACCGTAAAATAAAGGAATATGACACATGGTACGCCATTGACCTTACCCTCAACCGTGATTCAAGCCTGTATCTTGATACGCGTAACTTGCGCAAATGGATCATTGAAAATTTAAGCGGGAAATCTGTTTTCAATACCTTTGCCTACACAGGAAGTTTCGGGGTTGCCGCGCTCAAGGGGGGAGCCAGCCGCGTGGTGCAGGTTGACTTAAGTCGCGAGTTCCTCAACATTGCCAAACAATCCTATACACTCAATGGCTTCCCCATTCAAAAAGGGGATTTCATCGCCCGGGACTTCTTCGAGCAGGTCGGTAATATGAAACGCGTAAACAATCACTTCGATTGTGTTCTTATCGACCCGCCATTCTTTTCAACTACGGCAAAAGGCAAAGTGGACCAGGTTCATGAGAGCGCGCGCCTGATCAACAAAGTCCGCCCACTGATCAATGATGGCGGCTATCTGGTCGCGATCAATAACGCGCTTTTTGTCAGCGGCAGGGAATATATGCAAACGCTTGAATCATTGTGTAAAGACGGCTACTTGAAGATCAAGGAACTGATCCCCGTACCGCAGGATTTTACGGGTTACCCTGAAACGCTTGCGGGGAATCCTGTCACTGACCCAGAGCCATTCAATCATTCAACCAAGATCGCAATCCTTGAAGTGAAAAAAAAGGCAGCCCAACAGGCGTAGCCTGAAAATGTATGTGAACCGGCGGATAAAATACCGGGTTGAAGAGTTGTGGGTAAGACTACGCTTAAGTGTGGTTTTTATTTTGTCCGCCAATCCAGGCGAATTTTCGCGAATAAAAGTATCTTCTCAATATTTTGGGGATAAGGACGCACCGTCCCGAAGGTTTCCTCGAAAAACTGGTTGAGCCGCCCAAACCTTCGGGACGTTTCCCCTCTTTTTTGAGAAGCTACGAATAAAAGCCCAAGTTCGCGTGGATTAGCGCAGATTAGCGGACGATTTTTGGGCTTATTGAATGTCTCCACGTTTAAGCGCAGTGCTGCCGAATTGTGGAATTGAAATGAAACGCGTCTGGAAAAACTCATTGACAAGGATGTATAATGCCTTTGAAGTACATTTCCAGCGTTGACCCTGAATATTCAGTGACTTGTCTTGAAAACACCCTTATTCCCATTTTCCCTCTTTAAAAAACGGACCGACATCCCCGCCCTTCGTGATTTCCGCGAATGGCGGTTGCATGTTCTGGATAGAATACTGCGCAGCGTCCTGGTTATCTGGATGTTTGGACTGGTAAGCGCCATTGGCAATGTCGTTGAGACATACCGCGCCGAGTCCGCATTATACAAAAACCCGTTGCTAATGGCGGGTGCTGTGATCGCTGTTTATGTTGCGCTTGCGGCTTTGCTGGCTGTTATTACATTTATTAGCAGTATCCGTTACGAGATACGCGTTGGGCTTTTACTCTTTATCTTTTATATATTGGGGACAATTGGTTTATTTCTTTCCTCCTTTAGCGGCGATGGACGAATCTTTCTATTTGTGTTCGTCATTTTGGCCGCAATATTTTTTGAAGTTCGTTACAGCCTGCTTTCCCTGGCCTTCATCCTGCTGACCCTGGCCGTCGTAGGCTGGCTGCAAATTACTGGGGTGGTTGTTGTTACGGCAGAACGCCAGGTCAATTCCACCGATCTGGGGTCCTGGCTGAGCGGTGGAATTGTTTTTACAGCACTTAGTATTATTACACTGGTTTCCATTACCTATCTTTTGCAGGCGCTCGGAAAAAGCCTTGGCGAATCGCACGAATCCTTGTATCGGGAACAGCGTCTCAGCCATATGCTTCGTACGATCAGCAATATTAACCAATTGATCGTGCGCGAGCAGGATCGGGGAAAGCTTCTTTCTGAAGCCTGTGGTCACCTAGTCTCTGGACGCGGATATGCCTTTGCATGGATCGGTTTATTGAACGCAGACGGAATCACGCTTAATCTTGCCGCATCTGCTGGCGAAACATTAGTTTCTGAGTCGTATACGATACGCCTTGACCAAAAAGAAGCCGCCTTATCCTGTCCGTCAATTGCCATTCATTCCCGCAAATATTTCAAGATGGATGCGTCATCTGAAAATAATCCGTGCGCTTCCTGCCCTCTTCGTGTTACGGATTTAAAGTATTCTGCCATTGCCCTGCCGCTTCTTAGGGATGAACATGTATTTGGCGTTCTGGTGGTGGATGACGTCCAGCCTGCGGGCGTATTCGACAATGAAGAGATTCAACTTCTTCAAGAACTGGCGGATGATCTTGCCTACGCACTGGGGAATCTTGAGGCGAACAATCAACTGCAAACTTATGCCCGCCATCAGGCGCTCTTGAACGAAATCACGCAAACTGCGCTTGGAACGCCCAATCTCGAGTCCATGCTTCAAAAATTTATTGAAGGACTTGAAAAGGCTTTGAATGCGGATGGATACTATATTGCGCTCTGGGATGAGGAAAAACAAACCCCTGTTCAGTTCGTCGGTTCGGATGCGCTCAAGGTTGCCCTATCGGTTGACCCGATCCTGACTCCCGACGATAAAATATTCAGCCGCTCCATTCTGGATGCCGGCCGTGTGCTTGCCATAGAAGATATTCTGAACACCCCCTACGTTAGCCCGCATGTTGCCACGGTATTCCCTGCGCGCTCAGCATTGGGGCTGCCGCTGATTGCAAACAACAAAAAACTTGGAGCGTTGGTGTTTGGCTTCCGCGAAGTGCATCAATTTACGCCTGATGAACTCGAATTTGGCGAGCAGGCTTCCAGGCAGATTGCCCTTTCCATTATGAAGGCGCGTCTTGACGCCGACACACATACCAAAGCCGTGGAGCTTGGGCGTTTATACGCTGCGGCCCAGGATATGGCGGCCTCGACCCTGTTGGACCCGTCCGCTCTTTTGGCGAAACTGGCTCGTCATATGACTGAAGCATTGCAGTCCACCAGCGCCAACATCATGTCTGCAAATCTGGTTGATGGAACCATGCAGGTGGTGGCGGAATATTGGAGTGACGAGGCTTCCCCGGCGGAGGTGCATTCTGACTTGGGGAATACATACCAGAACAGTGAATATGCAACCATCATCAACGCCATGGTCGCAGGTGAAGCGCTCATCATGCATTCGGACGACACGGTGATGACACCCATTGAGTGCGAACAATTTGCTGTTTATGGAATCAAATCCATGATGTTTATCCCGATCATGTCTCATGGACAGCTATTCGGCAATATCGAAATATGGGAAAGCCGCCGCCGCCGTGAATTTAACCGGTCAGAAATCCGGCTTGCGCTAACCATGGCCGGTCATGCCGCCAGTATCATTGAAACCTCCTCCCTTTTTGCCATCACCCGCCAGCGGGAAAGCGAATTGGGTGCATTGCTGACCGTTGAGCGGGCTGTCTCGTCAAGCCTTCAATTATCCGATGTGCTTAAGCAGGCCGCAACCACATTAGCACGCCTGCTTCGTGTGGATTATTGCTCGCTTTTCGATTATCTGCCAGACCAAAACGGAATTGTAACTACAGCCATATTTTCAGACGATGGAGATGTAAGCAAACCAGGAGACTTGGGGCGCTATTTTTCCTTAAAAGATTATCCGGCGACCTTGCAGGTTCTTGAAAGCGGACAGTCCATGGTCGTCCGTGTGGATGACCCGAAGGCTGATCCGGCAGAGGTTAGGCAGTTGCGCCGCGACAACATGATCATGTCCCTGCTCATCCCCTTGCGCCTGCGCGGGCGGTCTCTCGGTCTGGCTGAATTATTTTCATCCGATCCGCTTCGTAATTTCAAGCCGGAGGAAGTGCAGTTTGCGGGCGCGCTCGCAGACCAGGTCGCTGTCGCCATCGAAAATGGCCGACTATATGAAAGATTGGAACAGCGCGAATCCTATTTCCGCGCCCTGTTCGAAAACTCTGCGGAAGGGGTGGCGGTGGTGGATACTAAAGGGTCGTTCACCTATATTACCTCCACCGAAGAGAATATTCTTGGTTATGACCATCGGGATATTCTCGGCATGAATTTTCTCGAAGTTGTTCACCCCGACGATGCTGCGCGTGTTTATGCTTTTTTCGAAAAATGCCTTCAAGAGCCGAATCAGTTGATCGTTATCGAATACCGCGCTTTACATGCCGACCAATCATGGAGACACCTTGAAGTATCGCTGAAAAACCTGTTTGCTTTCCCAAGTGTCAGGGGCATTGTAGCCAATTTCCGCGACATTACAGTACGTAAACAGGCAGAGCAGGCTTTGAAGGAAAGCCAATCCCGCATGGAGGCAATTATTTCCACTGCGATCAATGGCATTATTACCATCAATTCAGAACAGCAGATCGTTCTTTTCAATCCATCTGCCGAGAGGATATTTGGTTGTTCCGTCAGCGAAGCCATTGGTCAGCGCCTGGAAAAATTTATTCCACAACGCTATCGTCATAGCCATGAAGATCATATTCGCCGCTATGCAGAGACCAATATATCGAACCGCTATAAGGGGTTACTGGATTCGTTATCCGGTTTGCGTTCCAATGGAGACGAATTTCCGATGGAAGCCTTCATATCACAGTCTGAAGTGGATGGGCAGAAGTTTTTTACTGTGATCTTCCAGGATATTACCGAGCGCATGAAAACTGAAAATGCCTTGAAGGCAAGCGAAATAAAATTCCGCGCGCTGGCTGAGAATATCCCCAGCACAGTTTACATGTGCAAGAACGACGCCCGTTATACCTTTCTCTACTTGAACGATTCAGTCGAAGAACTTACTGGTTATTCCAAGAAGGCATTCCTGGAGGAAGGGCTGTCTTTCTATGACCTGTATCATCCTGATGACCTGAAAAATATTCCACCTGCCTCCGGTATGGAAATGACGGACCAAAATAAATTTCATATCACCTATCGAATTCGGCACAAATCCGGTGAATGGCGTTGGGTGGATGAATGGGGAACGGATGTGATGGATGGAGAAGGCGAGATTCAATACAGCGAAGGCGTGTTGATAGATATCACCGAACGCAAACGTACTGAAGAAGATCTTCGCCGTCATGCGCACGAACTCGAGACTCTTGCACTTTCCTCCTTTGCTTTGCGTGCGGCGCAAAATGTCACTGAGATGATCCCGATCCTGGCAAGGCAAGCTCTTCAGATGGTCGGGGGAGATTATGGCGCGGTCTTTTTACTTGACCCTGAAAGAGGCGACTTTGTTTTGCGCGGCTGGTATTCTGCAAACGGCGCCCCCGAATCTTTTGTATCTGAAAAAACCACCCTGCGTCATCGGCTCGGTGAAGGGATTACCGGATATGTTGCGGAAACAGGCGAAATATATCTCACTGAAGACATTCAACAGGATCCGCATGTGTTAATTTTGGAAGAGGAGCAGGAAAGGCTCAAGAATTTACGTGGTGGAGTTTCCCTGCCGTTGCGTGCGCAGGAAAAAGTGATCGGTGTCTTGCACATCCGCACAGTCAAACGGCGTATTTTCACCGAGACCGATATCCGCCTGCTGATCGCGCTGGTCGAAAACGCAGGCAATGCCATCCATCGCGCCATGTTATTTGAACAAACGCTTCAACATGCCAACGAGCTTACCCAGGCGTATGACAATACGCTGGCTGGCTGGGCGCGCGCGCTTGAACTGCGTGATGAGGTTACCGAAGGACACACACGCCGCGTAACAGAGTTAACTATAAGGCTGGCGCGCGCGCTTGGAATCCCTGAAAGCGAAATCATTCATATTCGGCGCGGCGCGCTTTTACACGACATTGGTAAAATGGGCATACCCGATTCCATCCTGCATAAGCCCGGCGCATTTACAGTGCATGAACGCATCATCATGGAACAGCATACACATTATGCCTATGATATGCTTTCTCCCATTTCATTTTTACAGGCCGCCCTCGATATTCCACTCTGCCATCATGAGCATTGGGATGGCAACGGCTATCCGCGCAAATTAAAGGGTGAGCAAATTCCACTCCCTGCCCGAATTTTTACTGTTATAGATGTCTGGGATGCCCTGACTTCTGACCGCCCCTATCGTGCTGCGTGGACATACGAAAAAACCCGTGAATATATACTCGAACGCGCAGGCAAACAATTTGACCCGCGCGTTGTGGAAGCATTCTTCTCATTGGAATTTGAATAATATTTTTTGTACTTCATTCAATTATAGAGCTTTGTCGCGCCGCAAAAGATCAGCCACTGTCTCCCGCCGTTGAATTAACTTGACTGAGCCATTTTCCAGCCACAAAACCGCGGGCTTGCGCGCGCCATTGTAATTGGACGACATGCTCAATTGGTATGCTCCCGAAGCGGGAATGGCGATCAACTCTCCGACCTCGATTTTCGGCATTAACAAATCTTCGATGACGACATCTCCAGACTCGCAATACGGCCCCGCAATGGAGACCTTTTCGCTTCGCGCTTTGCCCGGGCTTGACACCGTTAAACAAGAGTATCTTGCCCCATACATTGCATGGCGCGGATTATCGGTCATGCCGCCGTCGGTTAGTATCCAAACTTTGTCGCCGCGTCTTTTGATTGCGCCAACTTTATAAACGGCCACACCGGCCCGCGCCACCAAACTGCGCCCCGGTTCCAAATGCAAATGGGGGAGATCAAGTCCGCGCGCCTGACAGCCTTCGACAACATTCTTCGCAATGATCCGCACATATTCATTTGAGTCGGGTTGTGGAAGTTCATCTTCGTGATAGGCTACACCCCAACCACCGCCGGGACTCAAGTGCCATTCATTGGTGAAGCCAATTTCCCCGGCTAAGTCGAGTCCCAATTCAATAGCCGCTTTCAAAGGGCTTGCATCGCGGAAGTTCGAACCTTGATGAAAATGAATGCCGTTCAAAGGCAGTCCATTCATTTTGCAAAATTGCGCGGCTTCCATGATCTCTGAGCTGGTCATGCCAAACTTGCTGTCGTGTTGGCCTGTTTGTGTGTGTGTATGATGAGTTTCAACGGCAACGCCGGGAAGCAGGCGAAGCCAAATGTTAGGGAATAGGGAATAGGAATTAGGGAATAATTCTGTGATGCGATGAAGTTCGGTGAGGTTATCTACTACAATTGTGCCTGAGTTCTTTATTGCGGATTCCAGATCAGCTTGTGATTTATTCACGCCATGCACAAGGATGTGATCGCGCGGCACGCTGCCTGCAACCGCCATGGCGATCTCACCTTCGCCTGTGCAATCCACAAATAAATTTTGGGATTGGGTCCATTGCGCGATTGCAAGATTCAAAAAGGCTTTCCCTGCATAGGTAACAGAGCCCTTCATGGGGTAGTGCGAAGCGAGCGCGGATTTATATCCCGCTGCCGCATTGTCCATCGTGTCGCGGTCATATAAATATAGCGGAGTCCCGTGCAAGTTTGCGAGAGATGCAAGGGAATATCCGGCGATTGTCAGGCAATCATTTTCTATTTTTGTGGTGTCGGGGAAGAGGTCAAGTCTATTCACTGGGCAGGTTTTCCGATGTTTCAGCGGCGCAGACGCGGTTTTTTCCGAGACGTTTGGCGTTCATTTCGGCACTGTCTGCTGCGCGCAGCAGGCTGGAGGCTGTGATGCCATCGTACGGGAAGGTGGCTACTCCCAGGCTGATGGTATATCCGGCAATATATGCGTTTATTGTGGGTTCGCCGGGCGCTTGATCCTCTGCGGATTCGCGTAGTCGTTCAGCCAGGGCCATCGCACCATCTTTTGCAGTATGTGGCAGAATGATGGCAAATTCCTCGCCTCCGTAGCGGGCGGCGGCATCTGGGTCGCGCATATTTTCGCGCAGAATGGTTGCTATGGCTTTCAGGCGTTCATCCCCGGCAGGGTGACCGTACCTATCGTTGAATTCTTTGAAGGAATCGAGATCAATGAAGATGAGCGAAAGAACGTGTCCATAGCGTTCTGCGCGGCTGAGTTCGGTTTCGAGGAATTGATCGAATGCGCGGCGGTTGAAGAGTCCGGTCATGCTGTCGGTGAGAGCAAGCGATGTGACTTTGGCATGAAGGCGGGCGTTGTCAATTGCCATGGCTACCGGGCTGGCAAAGGATATCAGCAGGGACAGGTCTTTTTTGGTGAGCGGGCGATTGGACGCTGATTCGATGTTTAGTACGCCCAGAACGTTGTCGTTTTTTAATAACGGCACACAGATTTCGCTTTGCACTTCGTAGGAGGCAATCAAAAAGGTTGGGTCGTTTCGGACGTTGGGAATGAATTGGGCTTGCCGTGTTCGGACTGTCCGCCCGCTGATGCCTGTATTGATGGGAATTTCATGGATAATCAGTTCCTGCGGATAACCGGCCTCGGCGCCAAGTCGCAAGGTTGAATCTTCGAGCAGGTAGATACTTACATAGGTATATCCATAGGTTTCCTTCAATAATTGCACCACGGTTTTGAAGATGTTATCGAGTTCCAATGATGAAGTGACAGTTGAGGTGACGGATTGCAGCGCGGTCATACTGGTCAGGTGATCGCGGGCATCGGCATACAAGCGGGCTTTCTGGATTGCGCCAGCGAGGTGACTGGTTAATGTTTGCATGATTAATATATCCTCGGGGAAAATTGGGTTTGGGGGCGCGCTTTGGATGTAGATCACGCCAAGCAATTGTCCCTCGTACAGTATTGGCGTTCCCAGGGCTGAACCAATTCCCCTACTGGCAGGATGGTAATAATATGGATCGTGGGTGATATCGCTTGCAAAATATGATTGTTGGATTTCAGCCACATGCCCCATGATGCCTTGTCCCACATATTGACGAAAACCCGGGCTAAATCCCATATCCACTGTGCCGCCGACCGCAGTTAATACCAATTCATTCTCGATGAGTATGGATATCGCCGCTTCGTCGTAACCAAAAACATTGACGATGGATTGGACAGTGCGCTCATAGATTTCTTTTTCATCCAGGCTTTCGGTCATTTGCCTGCTTAGTTCCTGAAGCAGCCCCAGTTGTGTCATGCGGCGAACAACGGATTCGAGCAGCTTGTTTTTTTTCAACGCCAGCGCGATCTGTGCAGCGGCCTGTTCACTGAGAGCAATTTCCTCGGCTGTGAAATGGTGCGGCTGGTTGAAACTGATCAGCGCCGCACCTAATTTCTCGCCATTTGCGATCAGGGGCAGTCCCAGAATTGACTGGGTGGGAACCTCGGTTACCAGGCGCGCACTTATGTAAGGAGAATTGTGGGCATCTTCCACTGCAATGGGGCGCTCTTCGCGCAGGACGCTGGCGGTCAGGGTGGTCTCATCCGGTTCGATTTTCAAGTTTTGGTACGTTTCGCGGAACTCGCCATAGGCCGTTGCGGGGATGGTCTGCTTTTTTTCATCATCCCAAAGCGTCAGAAAAGTTCCGTCAGCTTGCAGCAGTTCGCTTAGGTGGTCAGCCAGGGTCTGGAGCATGTCATACAATGTATTGGTTGTAAGGGAGGCGAGTGTAATGGAGTTAAGGATTTCCATCTGGCGCGCACGGCGGCGTTCCGCGGCCAGCAATTCTTGCTCGCGGCTTATATCGCGCGCGATAATCACGCTTCCCAGCAAAATTTTATTTAGATCTCGCACGGGGGAGATAATAATATCAAACCAGCGCTGCTGGCCGCCCTCGTTAGAATTGAGAATGATCGGCGATGTGTCTTCCGTCCATTTTTCCCAGATCGGTTCAAGGAGACTTAATGCTTCGCGCGCATTGCGCCCGATCACGTCATTATCCACCTTCAGCCACGTTCGTGCGGCGGAATTCATATCTACAATCCGTTGCTGGGCATTCACTACAATGACCCCATCACGCAGGTTCTCCATGACCAGCGGCGCAGCGATGGGGGTCAGGTTAATCAGGTTATACCGAAAAAGCCCGACTGACAATAAAGCTCCTGAAAAGGCAAAGGTGAAAGGCGTTAAGTCAAAGCCATGCAAAAGGATGGGAGTGAAAAGCCTGGCAGCATTTACAACCAAAGGTACGATGGAACCAATTACCATAACAATCATTTGCTGTCGGAACATGCGCTGCGTTTGAAAATAAGCAATAAGATATAACGTTACCCCGGCAACGATAAGACTGTAGGAAAATGCAACGTTTATCCAAAACCAAATGCCGTATCCAAGGATAACCAGGGTTGGATAACCCTGCGGGTCGAGTCCCGTCCCTGTGTAGATCAAGTGATGAAATTCGTTGGTCAGGGTCAAGCCAAAAGTCAACACGGGGAATGTAAACAGCGCGATGTGTTTGTTTGGAGTCAGCCAGTCTGCGTGACCGGTATATTTCAATGCAAATACAAACCAGAGAACGGGTGTTGATGTGATGCCAATATATTCCAGTTTCCCCGCAAGAATTTTACCTGACAGGGTGGGAGCAAGGAGTTCGAGAGCGTAAGATATACTCCAGATTGTCATCGCGCTTGTTAACCAGCCAAAGACAGTTGCGCCCGGTTTTCTCCGGTGGACGAACGCATAAACAGCTATTCCTGCTGTGAGGCTGGCACTGGCTAATAATGGTAAGGCGAAAGGAAGTGAGCCGGGATACATATAAGATTTGAAAGCGGAACCTGGATATTTCCCAAATGAATATTCGAGACCAACTACAGGAAATTTTGAAATGAAAATGACATTCCATTAATTATATGGCGCTGGATGCAATAAAAATGTATCTTTTCCATTGTAATTTGTTCCTCCTGTTTTGACTTTATAAAAACACCCATAAAAAAACCGCAGACTCTTTATTGTTTTGCAACCTTAAAGATGATCTGCGGGGCGGTGTCCGATATTTTTTCCATTGACTATTTATCGAAGAATAATTTCCACCATACTTCCCAATTCTGCATTGGGGTTGGGACGGGAACCGGGGTGGCAATGATCACAGGCTCGCTTCCCGGCTGGACTATTGGGATGACAGGTTGGTCGCCTTCCAGCACATAATGACCTTCGGTGCGCGCCCATTCGTCCACTGCCGCCGTGGACCCTGCATAGGCGACATGGGTTTGCAGCGCCATTTGGGTTTGTATGGATTGGGTGGCTATTGCGCGTACTTCATCCCGCTGGTCGTTCAAACGATTCAATTCTTCAAGGCGCGTATTGAATTCAATGACCACCAGTATCAACATGAAAATACCCAGAAAGACCGCCATACGTCGAAAGTTGATTGGAATATTCGGCATACCTTTATCTTAATCGTTTTTTTGTATGAATGCAAAGGTTTTTTGCGGGACTCGGGCTTCGGAAGGTCCTGTTTTTTTCACGAGATTTTTGCTTTGTCAAGAGGGTAAAGGAAACTCTTACGCCTTGATTTTTGTTTTGGTTTGTTCGGGTTGGGGCGTAACTTTTTCAGTTAATTCGCATCCAATAACTAAATCAAAAAAATTAGGAGCATTAAAGAATATGGAAATGATCATTGACTTCCCCGGTGGGTCCCGCGTGGATGCACATTTTGGGCCACATACTGTAGCCACCGACCAACCTCCTGTTGCAAGCGCGCCAACACCTTTTGCTGTATTTCTTGCGTCAATCGGTACTTGCGCTGGAATCTACGTACTTGGTTTTTGCCAGCAGCGCGGACTTGCCACTGACGGCATCCGCATTGTTCAGCGCATCCATAGCAGCCCAATGAGCGGCATGGTTGAAAAAATAGACCTTGAAATCCAGGTGCCGGCGGATTTCCCTGAAAAATATCGTCCTTCATTGATCCACACTGCTGAATTATGCGCGGTCAAGAAACATCTTGAAAAACCGCCCAAGTTTGAAGTTACAACAAAGGTTGTGTAGTTTCATGCATCCGTCGAGGGCTTAGCCCCCGACGGATGCGGTGTTCAATGTGCCTGTCAATCGTGTATACTAACCCCATACACTTTTTGACTGGATACAATTAATGATCGAAACAACAAGCCAAGTTGACATTTCAATTGAAGCCTTGCGCGCTGGAGATCGTGCCGAATTTGCCCGACTTGTGGATGCATATTCCGCTCCGATCTATCGCCTGGGGCTGCGGATGCTCGGAAACGAGCAGGACGCCGAAGATGTTTTGCAAAATACATTTCTTAGCGCGCTCACTCATCTCTCCAATTTCGAGGGACGCTCCAGTGTGTTGACCTGGTTATATCGCATCGCTGTCAATGACGCCCTCATGACCATGCGGCGCGGGAAGCCCGAAGTCAACATTGATGACAATGATGTAAGCGATGAAATAGACGACCTGTCCCCATCTCAATTTGTAGACTGGGGCGCGCTGCCTGAGGATGTATTGCTCTCCGCCGAAGGCAGGCAGGCGCTTGATGCTGCCATTCACAATTTACCGGAAAACCAGCGCATGGTATTCCTTCTGCGCGATATTCAGGAACTGTCCATAAAAGATACCGCTGAGGCGCTTGGCCTTACCGAGTCCAATGTCAAGGTGCGCCTTCTTCGGGCGCGATTAACCTTGCGCGAACAATTATCTGTTTATTATGGCGAGCGGATAAATCAGGAGAAAATTAATGACTGAATCTACTCATTCCAATTGCAAATCCCTGCTTGGCACGCTTTCCGATTATGTGGATGGCGATCTGGGCGAGGAACTGTGCCGTGAGATCGAAAAACATATTGCGGAATGTGAAGACTGCCGTATTGTGGTGGATACAACCCGCAAAACGGTTGACCTTGTCCACGCCTCAAACCACCCGCAGGCTGGTCTGCCAGACGAGGTGCGGGATCGCCTCTTCAAGCGACTCAATCTCGATGCCTATTTGAAGCCGTCAGCCAGGTAAAATGTCACATAAAAAGGGGAAATTTGTTTGTATCTTTTTCCATTTATACGCATCCAAATCCCATAAACAATCACAACATATATTGGAGCAGATAAATGGAGAAACTTCTCAACGAACAGGTCATTAGCCAGGTAAAACAGGCTTTTGACCAAATGAAAGAGCCGGTGCAGATGCTGTTTTTTGGCTCGCGTGAAAATTGCGATTACTGCACTGAGGCGCGACAACTTCTTGAAGAACTTGCGACTGTTGATGAAAAACTTGGTTTAAGTGTTTATGACCTTCAAGACAATGCAGATATTGCCGCCCAGTTCAATGTGGACAAGGCCCCCGGCATTGTCATCGCCGCCAAAAACGGCGACCAGATTATTGATTTTGGCGTTCAATATTCCGGCGTCCCTTCCGGTCACGAATTTGGCGTTCTAATTAACGATATTCTTCTGGTCTCAGGTCGTGACTCGGGACTTAGTGAATCTGTGCGCGAGTTCCTGAAACACCTTGAAAAGCCCCTGCACTTACAGGTATTTGTAACCCCTACCTGACCGCATTGCCCGCGAGCCGTGTTGCTCGCACATCAGATCGCCATGGAAAACCCCGCAATGATCCGCGCGGAAGGCGTCGAAGCCACCGAATTCCCCGATTTGGCAAACCAGTTCAAGGTCAGGGGTGTGCCGCAGACTGTCATCAATGCCGGGAGCGGAACAGTGGTTGGCGCAGTCCCAGAGCAAAATTTGATTGCCGAGATCAAGCGCGCCATGAACTAATCCGCTTTATCAAAAACGTCTCGACACTTGCGCCGCGCGCCAGCGCGGTGAGGTTTCTGCGAAAAATTTATTTGTCCAAACGAATCTTCGGGACGGTGTGTAATATTAGACCTCTTGCATAAGTATTTTTTTTGTCCACTAATCTTCGCTAATTTGCGCGAAATGTTCAAAAAATTCGCGCAGATTAGCGTGAATTCGCGGATAAAATTTTTCGTGAAAACCAGCCCGCTACTTTTGCAAGAGGTCAATTAAAAAAATATGCAGGTTTGAGATGCCAAAGAAAATTAATCGTCGTAAAAAAAATAACACCAGAAACACTCCGCTGTTTTTTGTGGGTGTAGGTGTAGCTCTGATCGGAGTGATGGCTGTACTCCTTTTATTGTTTGGCAAAAAGGACAGCGCAGGTTCGCAAACCGCAGCATCTGATTCTTCGCCATCTTCTTCCTTGTCGTCCATTCCAGCCGAGGTAAATTATGCCGCGCCCGAGCTTTCACTTCAAAATGTGAATGGGAACACCGAGGCATTAACCGATTACCGCGACAAGGTTGTGCTGGTCAATAATTGGGCAACCTGGTGCCCGCCCTGCAAAGCGGAAATTCCCACGCTCGAGGATTATTACAAGGCGCATAACGCGGATGGCTTTGTAATTATCGGCATCGAAGCGGGTGAGCCACATGATGAAGTAGCGCAGTTTGTTCAAGGCAGCGTCATCACCTATCCCATTTGGATTGACCTTAAAAACGCGTCCCTGAGGGCGTTTGGCAGTTCAGGACTGCCAAATTCCTTTGTGATCGACCGTAAAGGCAATGTCCGTCTTGCCTGGGTGGGTGAGATCACCCGTCAATCGCTCGAAAAATATGTGACGCCTTTGATAATGGAAAATTAAATTCAGAGTAACAAAGCAACCAGCCGTGGAATTTATTTTTCACGGCTGGTTGCTTTATAAGAGCAACAGCGAAGATGAGTTGTTCTATTTTTCACTCCGCATTTCATACCAACCTGTGCGTACATCTGTCCGTTGGTCGAAATCTGGCACATACGGTTTGATGTCAAGCAAAGGAGTTCCATCAAGAACATCTATGCCTTCAACAGTCAGGAAATTTTCATTGCGGGATATTAATTTGACAATGGATATTCCGATCGGGTTGGGTCGGTATGGATAGCGTGTGGCAAATACACCGTGTTCCTTATCATCCAAAAACGGCTTGACTTGCAGTGTGTATCCCGATGAGGCATGGAAGGCGTACAAAAGATAAATATGAGACAAAGCCTCGATGTCTTTTAATCCATCCGCAAACTCAGGATATATTTCCACTGTGCCAATGGACTGTGAGCGCGAGGCTTGAATGGGTGTTTTGTCTTTTTCTGTGAACGGCGAATGGATCACGCCGATGGGTCGCATGATAAATTCCATTTTTTCACCTTCATAACAAAACGTCCCGCAGGTTGAATAGTCAAAACCTGCGGGACGTTTTATATTGTGTGCCTGTTACCGAATTTCTACAGTCCGGCAGCTTTCTTCAAAGCATCAGCCTTATCGGTCTTTTCCCAGGGGAATTGAATATCGTCGCGTCCAAAGTGACCGTACGCAGCGGTCTTGCGATAGATCGGGCGGCGCAGGTCAAGGTCGCGGATGATCGCGCCCGGGCGCAGGTCAAAGTATTCGCCTACTAGCGCGGAAATCTTTTCGTCCGAGATTTTCGCGGTGCCAAAAGTTTCCACGTTTACGGAAAGCGGGTGAGCCACGCCGATGGCGTACGCCACCTGCACTTCCACGCGGTCAGCCAAGCCAGCAGCGACGATGTTCTTTGCCACATAACGCGCCGCATAAGCTGCGGAGCGATCCACCTTCGTGGGGTCTTTGCCTGAGAACGCGCCACCGCCATGACGACCCATGCCGCCGTAAGTATCCACGATGATCTTGCGTCCGGTTACGCCGGCGTCGCCCATAGGTCCGCCGATGACGAAACGTCCGGTGGGATTCACAAAGATATTCAGGTTCTTGTCCACCAAAGCTTCGGGCAGGGTTGGGTAAATGATATGCTCACTAATGAGTTCCATGATCTCAGCCTGTGAGATTTCCGGCGCGTGTTGGGTGGAAATGAGCACGGTGTCAATGCGCTTGGGTTTGCCCTGTGAATATTCAACGGTCACCTGGCTCTTGCCATCTGGTCGAAGCCAGGGGAGTGTGCCATCCTTGCGGAGTTGGCTCAGGCGCAGGGACAGTTTATGCGCCATGTAGATCGGCATCGGCATCAAGGTGGATGTCTCATTACATGCAAAGCCGAACATCATGCCCTGATCGCCCGCGCCGACGTGCTCGATGGCAGCATCATTCATTTCACCGGCTTTGTCTTCCATCGCGTGGTCGACGCCCAGGGCGATATCCGCGCTTTGGCTGGCGACGGCTGAAAGCACGGCGCAGGTATTGCCGTCGAAGCCCTTGTCACTGCTGTCATAACCGATCTCATTTACGACTTTGCGAACGAGTCCGTCAAAGTTGACATACGCATTTGTGGTGATCTCGCCCAACAGCGCCACGAAGCCGGTCTTGACCGCGGTTTCGCAAGCCACGCGGGACATTGGGTCCTGCTCAAGGCAGGCATCCAATACTGCGTCCGAGATTTGATCGCACATCTTGTCAGGGTGTCCTTCGGTCACTGATTCTGATGTAAACATCAAGCTCGGTGAAGACATAAAAGTGTTGCTCATTATTTTTATTTCTCCTTAAGAAAATAGTATTGCCCTTTCAGCGTGAAAGGGCAATTGTGCGTAATGCTTATCTACCCTCTCATCTCCCAGAAATCTATCTGTCGGATTTGGCACCGTGGGTTAGTATTGTAGCTGAGTAGTTTTGTGGTTTCTTAGTTTTCGACTACCTAACTATCGAACCATCAAACTACCCAAACCAACTAAAATCGGTTGTCGAGGCATCGCAGGGCCGTTCCCTCCGCCTCTCTGGATAAGAGCGCCGTATTCGGGCTATTGAATTGTGCCGCGATAATACCATAGGGTGATTGATGAGTAAAGATAACAATAGAGAATCGGAATGATGAAATGCCCCGCATCTTTCTGGCGCGGCCCCCTGCGGGTAACTGTGGGTTGGTCTTGCTCAATTGTCATTTGCGCATCTGAAACCGATTTTTACCGAACTGCGGCCATAATAGGCGCCTTCATACGGCAGGGCAGAAGGATTAGGTCCCACTTCATAGCCGCGATTCGAGATACGCAGGTTAAAAAGATTGTCCTGAAATGAACCGCCGCGAATGACGCGTAAACGATTAAGTCCACCGTTTTCGGGTCCTTTCGGATTCACAATTGGAGATTCTGCGTAATAGTCAGGTTGATAAAAATCCGCTGTCCACTCCCAGACATTACCTGCCATATCCAATGCGCCGAATGGACTCGCCCCATCAGCATAAGAACCCACGCGGGTGACATCCCCCACTGTGTTATTGGCGTTTGCGTTTTGTGCGTTTGGTGGTTCGCCGCCCCACGGATAGGTACGCATATCATCACTGCGCGCGGCGCGTTCCCATTCCGCTTCTGTGGGAAGTCTGCGCCCCGCCCATTGGCAGTAGGCATTTGCGTCATACCATGCGATCTGTATCACGGGATAATCCTTGAATTCGGGATTGCCAAAATAATCTTCGCGATTATCCGAGTTGAGTTTTACTGGAAGTCTGCATACACCTGCCTTTACGCATAAGCCATACATGCCGTTGGTTACTTCCACCTGGTCTATCCAAAATGCGTCGAGGGTGACATCGTGTGCGGGGAGTTCATCGTTTTCCATCAGTATATCCAATCCGCCCATCTTTGCAGTTCCTGACGGGACGAAGAGTTGTGTCATGCCATCTATTGGCGAAATTTTCACCGTA
>DYDH01000029.1:28000-31172 GCA_020717985.1 Herpetosiphon sp.
TGGTCTTCGTAAAAATTGGGATTCACTTTATCGGCCTTTTGCCAGGCTTTGAGCGCGCCATCGTAATCGCCATTGCGATATAGCCCAAAACCATACCATAGCCAGGCCTCTTCGGACATCTCTGTGATGCCTCTGGCGTAATCTGTCAGCGCAAGCAAGTCTTCATTGTGGTTGGAGTGGAAGTAGGCGAGAAAGGGTCCGAATTGATAACGGAACATACGCAACGGCAAGCCAATCTCTCGCGCTTTGTCGTAGGCGAGCGCGGCTTCTTCATAGCGGTCAAAGTAGACGAGATTACTGCCAAGGTTGAACCAGGCGAATGCGTCGGTGGGGTTCTGGACGGTATCTGCCTGGGCTGAGTCCAATGCTGTTTGCCGATTCAGACCCGGGTCCCAGTTTGAGCCGAGCAGGGTCTTCATCTCCTCTTCGAATTGCGGGAAATACATCACGATGTATAAGTTGTTGAACGGTTTCCATTCCTGTTCCAATTGTGAATAGGGCAGCGATAAATCTGCGCCGTGATAGGAATCCTGAATGGTGAATGTCTGTGTGTTGTCGTCGTAGCCGGTGAGCAGAAGGTAATGCGCGGCCCACAGGTCATCGTTGGGACCGAGCGCGTCGTTCGGGTCAAGTGATGTGACGCTTTCGACCATGACAGGATAATTTGCGGCAAGCAGGCGCTTGAGGATTTCAATGTTTCCGCCGACGCGGTATTCCAAGTTGAGCCAGCCTGCCTGTGTGCGGACGTAGTAGCGCAGTTCTTCGGGGTTTACGTTTCGATCCTGCAAAATGGGTTTGATGACATTTGCAATATCGCTCTGACTGCCTTCCCAGCCATAGATATGTAATGCCATCGAGAGCGTTGCAGGCCCGCAATTGTTTGGGGTCTGTTGCTCGAACGGCGGCGATGCGATGGACGCCTGCGCAGGCAGTGGAGCAAAGGTTGCGGTGGGCGTCGCGGATGGTGTGAGATCAACCACGGGTATGGATGTGACGGTTGCCTCAATGGTTGGTGTGGCAGGCTGCGGTGTGACAGGTAAAGCTGTTGGCACGGGACCTATTGGGTCGATCACGTTTTTGGCGTAGATTGTGAATTTTTCAACACGCCACGATACGACAGATTTTACATACGGGATTTGGTAAATCAAAACGGCAAGCAGGATGAGTCCTGCCAGCGCGATGAGTGTGTATTTGATTCTTTTAGACATACGCGTGAGTTTACCACGCGTTTATGAAAGGGGATTAACTCAAGTTGCTACCTTGAAATTTGAACATACTGGAAAACCTCTTTTTGCCGCGAATTGCACGGATTGTCGCGAAGTGCAGAAAAAATCCGTGTAAATTGGCGAAATTAGCGGCAAGGGTTTTGGAATTCTTGGTATGGTGGCAACTTGGGTGAATTAAGCGGACAGTTGCGGAAAAACCACTTTACCCATTTCTTCCCAAATATATTTGACATCTCTCCCCCCTCCCCCGTATAATGCAAGAAAAATAGAAACTGGAGAGACCCGATGACCGAAAAGAAATTATCCCGCCGTGATGCGATGAAGATGTTAGGCGTAGCCGTGGGCGCGGCCACACTTGCCAGCCTGCCCTCCAAATGGAACACCCCCGAACTTGCCGCAGGCGTTCTGCCCGCCCATGCGAGGCAATCGGCCGTGGCATGTGTCCCCATATCGCGGACCGTCACTGTGGGTGCGTTAGTTGCCGGAGCCAATGTCTTTATCCCCTTTGCGCCTCCCTTAACAGATGCTGACTTAAACCCCTGCAACTTCAGGTATATTGATTTTGCGTGGACAACGGGACTGCTTCCTGGGAATGTATTCATCTACTTAGCCCAATCCCTGGGCCTACATGCAATTGAGGGAAGGGGTATACAGCCAGGAGATACTTCCCCGATTGGATTCACCATCGGGTTGACGGCTACAGGTAATCGTCCTTACAATGGTATCGAGTTGCTTGCCTTTGCAGATGTGGATCTGGGCGATCTAACAGTTACTTTGTCTTAAGTGCAACGGTCATCAAGGGCTTTCAGACATTAACCAAGAGACAGTCATCTCGAGATGACTGTCTCTTTCAATTATTGAAGCTATTAAAAATATTTCAGGCATTGGGGATTAATTTTGCGATAATTTTTCTTCGATGGCGTTTACAAATTCTTCCGCTGAGCTAACTGCATCAATGGCTTGTTCATCTGTTACAACCAGCAAATCGCGGTAATCTCCCGCCTGTCGCACTTCAAATGCGCGGTGTAACAGTTTGCCTAATTCTTTTGGAAGTATGTTTTGCTTGATGAAGTTCTCGTCAAAAAGAGCGATAACACCCTGATGTTTGGACGATCCCCTGTCAACAGTGATGAGCAGGGCAAGCGCCGCATAAAACATTACGTAGTATGCTCGATTAATTACGCCAGCATAACTTCCCTTTTGGCAAGCATTAAACGCGCATCGTTCAATGACTCGTGGGCGCGGTCGAGACGGTATTGAATTAATGCCCGTTTGTCATACGGCTCATCGGTCATGCAATGACCCCTTCTCTTTTTACTGCGCGATAGAAGGGAGACGCGGCGAGGCGTTTCCACTCATTCTTTTCTGCGGGAACAACAGAAATGACTTTTCCCGCGTCAAAGCCAACCTCCCATGCCACGTCAAATGCGAGGTACATCATGGAACTTTCCAAAGACGGCAGGATTACCAACAGGTCTATGTCGGAATCTTTTTTTGCATCGCCGCGCGCCTGGGAACCAAACATGATGACCTTGACGGGCTGACCCAATTCTTTTGTCAACCGTTTGCGGACTTCTGTGGCAAGTTTCAAGGCGCGCACCCGTGGGCGTAATTTCTTCATACAATAATTATAAACCAAACAGATTTATTGCGTGTTTATGAAAGGATAAAGTAACACGTTTTCGGTTTTCGCCTTGACTTTGCCCTCTCTGACCATTATCATGAAATTATATGGAACCAACCCTTGATCCCGAAGCATTACGCGCCGCCATGCGCGCCTGGTCTGCTGGTGTGGCTGTTGTGACAGCAGTGCATGAAAGCAAACAACACGGCGCGACTGTGAACTCGTTTACGTCCATTTCACTTGAACCGGCCATGATCACGATCTCTTTGCAGAAGTCCGCGCGTACGCATGAGTTGATATCAAAATCCCGCGTATTTGGTTT
>DYDH01000556.1 GCA_020717985.1 Herpetosiphon sp.
TGAAAGCGAGCGAGCAGGAAGCGCGGTTGAGCAACCTGCTGATTGATTACATTGCGGGCAGAGCGATGGACGGCACGAACGCGCGTGAAGCGATGGATGCTGCGCGGCGCGTGCGCGCGTTTCACTGGCAGTTTGAATTTCCCGAAGTGTTTGAGAATGGCGGTTTCAGCGCGTTCGTTGGCAATCCGCCGTTCTTGGCTGGGCGTCATATGTTGAGCAATTTTGGAGAGTCATACCTTACTTACTTATTTGGTCACTTCGTTGAGGCTGGGGGACAGACGGATCTATGCACATATTTCTTTCGACGTGCATGGGAATTGATTACAAATCATGGTTACGTTGGATTGCTTGCGACGAATACAATATCTGAAGGTGATACGCGTAGAGCAGGTCTAGAGTTTATCATCAGCCAAGGTGGAACAATTCATCACGCAGAGAAATCTTTCCCTTGGCCTGGGGAAGCAGTTTTATATGTAAGTGCGGTTTCCTTTACAAAGGAAACGACAAAACAGAAGCCTATACTGGATGGCAGAGAGGTAGTTGGAATTGACGCGACCTTGAGTCCAATGACAACTGCCACAGAACTTCCAAAACCGTTAGCATTGCAAAGAAAAATTGCTTTCAAGGGTAGTGGGCTGGGAGGACCTTGGTTCGTTGTAACTTCGGCCGAGATTCATTCCCTTTATAAAAGAAGTCGCGCCGATGGGATTATCAAGCCATATATAATCGGACAAGAACTCAACTCAATACCTACGGTTCCCCCTGTGCTAATATGGGGTGGCACAACTCTCCCTAACAATTAACTGTATAATGGGGGCAAGGGAGAGATTAGCATGTCACACACTGGAACACCAACGACCACGTTACCTGACCCCGAGGTCAGACCGAAAGCCAAGCACCGCCATTTCACTGCCGAATACAAGAAGCGCATCTTGGACGAAGCCGACGCTTGTGCGACCTCGACGCAACGGGGTGCACTGGTTCGTCGCGAAGGACTGTACTCATCTCATCTGCACAAGTGGCGACAGCAACGCGCCCAAGGCATCTTGGATGGGCTCGCTCCGAAAAAACGGGGCGTCAAATCCGATCCGCTCGCGCTCGAAAATGCCCGACTCCGCCGCGAGAACCAACGGTTGGAACAACAACTTGCCCGCGCCGAAATGATTATCGAAGTTCAAAAAAAAATTTCATTACTCCTGGGCGTGCCGACCGAACCGAGTCTGCCGAGCGAGCTCAAGTGATCCACGCCGCCGAAACACTCGTG
>DYDH01000215.1 GCA_020717985.1 Herpetosiphon sp.
GGACTTCTGTGGGAGGGAGCGCTGTATTCGTAGGGATGGCCATTTGAGTCGCGGCAACCATTGTCCATGCGGCGGATACGGCAGTGCCCTGAACGTCTGCCGGCGCCATGGTGGGTTCTGCTTTCGGAGCACATGCCGCCAATAGGACGGTAAGTGTAAGTAGGATAGGGTATATTTTTTTCAACATTTTTTCTCCATTTATATGCTTGTTTTTGAACAACTTATTACTTTATTTCAACTCGATCTTTGTACATTCTTATCATCAGGTCCTGGGATTTGCCTAATTTAAAGTTGCCGGTAAATTTTTTACCGCCAACCCAGGCTACATACACATACCTGCCGGCAGGAGCGCTTGCTTTCACCTTGCCGCTTCCTACCGGATATTCAATGATCGTGACATACCCGTCATTGGTGGTGCATTGCAGCGAGATGTAAGCCTCTGCTTTTGCCAGGTTGGACAATGTCAGCATCCCGGACGGCAGATTGGGCGGCATTGTACCATAGTACTGATAGTGATTCGTGCCTGTGGGAGTCACGCTAAAAGCAGGATTTGGAGTTGTGGTGAAGGGTAAAGTATCGGCCGTCCCAGCTGTTAATGTCACTGTGCCAGCGCCTACTGTGGCGGTCAGCGTCAACAATGTTGGATTTTGCGTTCCAGTAGGGGTAGCCGTTGGCATTGCCTGGGTTTGTGTCGGGGCGCTTGTGGCAGTCGTCACCACAGCGGTGTTGGTTGGAGCCAGTGTGGGAGTCGGCAGGGATTGGATCGTTTGTTCCACCTGTATCGCCACGGTCGCCTGTATGTCCGCCTCCGAGATGGGAGCAGGGCTGGTTGCCTGAGGTTGTTGTAGTACGGCGGGTATGCACGCGCTTAATGAAAAACAAAGCGCAGTGAGTAAAAAGAATATCTTTTTCATATCCCAGCTCCTTTATCTGAAGGCATTATTCCTGGCTGATCACTTCCATGAATTGTGTCACGACTTCGCGCAGCATACGTTCTGGCAGTGCGCCAACTTGACGATGCACCACCTTGCCGCCTGAAACGAATAACAGTGTGGGAATTCCCTGAATGCCGAATTTTTGCATCCATTCAGAGTGTTCGTCGGTGTTGATCTTTGCCACAATGAGCTTGCCTTCCTGCTCGGCGGCCAACTTGTCAAGTATCGGAGCGACCATCTTGCAGGGTCCGCACCAGGGCGCCCAGAAGTCCACGATCACCGGCAACGATGATTGCATGACAACTTTTTCAAAGGCTTCATCTGTAATATGAATTGGTTCTGAAGTCATTTTTATGTTCCTTATCCTTTTATACTGCTTATCCACGGTAAGCATTTAATACGAGGCATCGACTTTTGCCATTCCAGCATGAGCCATTTTCCTCATTGAGACAAAAAAGTATAACATATATTCCATGAACCATTGTGTCCGTAGGGTATAATCGCCGCTCATGAATAAATTATTTTCACGCTGGAAAGACGGACTATCGCGCACAAGCAAAGCCGCATTTGGGCAGATCGCCTCCATCCTCGGTACATCCGAGATCACCAACGATACATGGGATGACCTCGAAGCGCTTCTCCTTCAAGCCGATCTGGGACTCGAGACAACCGCCTCCGTTTTGGATTCGCTCAAGCGCATCGCGCGCGCCGAAGGCTTGATCCGCGCCAATGAACTTTTGGTTGCTCTGCGGCAGGAACTGCGCGCGCGTCTTGTCACGCCACCCGCTTTAACTTTGAACCATAAACCGTCTGTTATCCTTGTGGTCGGAGTCAATGGTTCAGGGAAAACCACGACCATTGCAAAACTCGCCGCGCGTTATCATAATGAAGGCAGGAAGATTCTGCTCGGAGCCGCCGACACCTTCCGTGCCGCGGCGATGGACCAGCTCCAGGTTTGGGGTGACAGGCTAAAGGTCGAAGTGATCGTCGGCGCTTTTGAGTCCGATCCCGGGGCGGTGGCGTTCAATGCCGTTCAGGCCGGAGTCGCCCGCAGTGTAGACATCGTCATGATTGATACCGCGGGTCGTTTGCACACACGATTCAACCTGATGGAAGAATTGAAAAAGGTCAATCGCGTGGTGGGCAAGGCGCTGCCCGGCGCGCCGCATGAAGTGTGGCTTGTGTTGGATGCCACCATCGGACAGAATGCCCTGCAACAGGCGCGCGCTTTCAAAGATGCCGTCAACGTGACGGGTGTGATTTTGTCCAAATTGGATTCGTCTGCGCGCGGCGGCATGGCGTTCGCCATTCAACGCGAACTTGGCCTGCCGATCTTGTTTGCAGGTTTGGGCGAAAAGCCTGAAGATTTGCAACCCTTTGATCCCGATGCTTTTGTAGACGGGATTTTATCGAACGCTTAGGAGTACTCATGCAGGATTTGCTTAACCGCTTGCAGGCCGCGACTGACCTGACTCAACAACTCATGGTGCGTCTTTGACTTGGTGGGCAAGGAACTTCAACTTTCGCAACTTGAAAAAGACATAGAACATCCCGACTTTTGGAATGATTCGACCAGTGCGCAGCGCGTGATGAAGACCATCTCAAGTTTGCGCGATGACGTTGGATCATGGAATTTGTTAAAACAACGTTTGTACGACCTGACCGAACTGGCGCAGCTTGATGATGAATCCCTGCGCAGCGAGTTGGAAACCGAAACCGCCAGCCTCGAAGCCGAACTTGATAAACGTGTTTTTGCTACGATGTTCTCTGGTAAGTATGATCAAGATGACGCCATTCTTGCCATTCATGCCGGAGCAGGCGGAACAGACTCACAGGATTGGGCTGGAATGCTTGAACGTATGTATTTGCGTTGGGCGGAAGATCAGGGTTTTCAAACTGAAATTTTGGATGTCACGCTGGGTGAAGAGGCTGGCATCAAGAGTGTGACTATTGCAGTCGGTGGACGCTATGCCTTTGGCTATTTGCGCTCCGAAAAGGGAGTACATCGCCTGGTGCGGCTTTCTCCGTTTGATGCCGCGCATCGCAGACATACATCCTTTGCGTTGATCGAAGTCCTGCCGCAGGTTTCGATGGATGAAGCGGATGTGGAAATTAATCCCGGTGACGTAAAATTGGACGTGTTTCGTTCTTCAGGCGCGGGCGGTCAGAATGTGCAAAAGAATGCCACTGCTGTTCGTCTGACACACCTTCCAACAGGAATTGTTGTGACCTGTCAGAATGAACGCTCACAAGGGCAGAACCGCGAATTTGCCATGAATATTTTACGCGCGCGCCTGCTGGAGTTGAAGACCGCTGAAAAGGATGAAGAACGCGCCATCCTGCGCGGCGAATACACTAAAGCCGAGTGGGGGAGTCAGATCCGTTCGTATGTATTGCATCCGTATCAAATGGTCAAGGATCATCGCACCGACCACGAAACCGGCAACTCCCAATCTGTGTTGGATGGCGACCTGAACGCTTTTATGGAAGCATATTTGAAGAGTGAATCAAATAAAGTGTAAATTCAGACCCTAAAGGTTTCCAAAACCTTTAGGGTCTGAATTTGTACAAGAATCAAAAAAGAACAGGCATAAACCTGTTCTTTTTTGTTGGCTTTATCCGCCAGTGGGTACTCGTTTTTCAAGTGTGCGGTTGAACATTTTTTCCTGTTCTTCCGTGGCAGACTTGTATGATTTGGGGCGAACCTTACCGCGACCTTTGGAGCGTTCGAGAGCCGCCTGCCATGCCATCTGCATTGCTGTGAACTGTGGCTCATTGGATACTTCGACGTCCATCTGGTAATCTTCTTCCTTCTTGCCTTTGGGTTTGCGTTTGTCACCGCTGCCCGCGCTTCGTGGTTTGCGATCTTCGCGTTCGGGCTTGGCTTCTTCCACCACCTCAGGCTGGAGCGCTTTCATGCTCAAGCGGATCTGGCGTTTGCGGCGGTCAACATCCAATACTTTCGCTTCGATCTCTTCGCCTTCTTTCACGATCTCGCTGGCGGTCTTGACATATCCGCGGGTGAGTTCGCTGACGTGAATGAGTCCGGGGCGTTCCGCGCCGAAATCAACAAAAGCGCCATACGTTTCGATGCGAACGACTTTGCCTTTTACGATCATATCTGGCACGATCTCTTTCCACTCGAAGCCGAGCGGTTCGATCATGGTCAATTCGATTCGATCTTTTTTAACGCGACGTACCCAAACATCAACTGTTTGGCCTTCCTTCACAACATCTTCAACTTTATTGACTGCTTCCTGTTGTAGTTGTGATATGTGGATTACACCGGGAACACTTTGTCCGATGTCCACGAGCGCCCCCGCAAGTGTGGTCTTCAAAATTTTGCCGCTAAGTTTTGTTTTTGGTTCAAGCGCAACGGCTGGCGCGCTGTCGGGTGTTGTCATGATTATGCTCCTACTGGTTGAAATAATGCCGAAGAAGGATTATACCTGTCTGATAATGAACCGTCAATAAGAAATTTGATATGAATTTAGGGGGATATTTGAGGTCTTGTCGTTTGCGTTTCTCCTGTGTATAATCTGTGTACTCAAACGCAATGATGGGAACGAGTAAATTTACGCGGATGTCAGCGAGTTCGTGATTTGGTGCGAGACGAACCTTCAAAGTAAATTGAAAATCATCCCGGAGCAGCGAACTGAAATTAGTGATTAGTCAATTGGTTATTAGTTGAGTAGTTTCTGAAAGTAGGCAAGCCGAAGTTGTTCTTCGTTATCGGAACAAGAGTATAAGCATTAGCCGTACTCGACAAAGCGCCTGTTCGTTTTGAGCAGGAATGTGGGTGGTACCACGGGCAATCACGCTCGTCCCAGATTTGGGATGAGCGTTTTATTATCCCAAACTAGCCAACTACGAAACTATGTAACGAGGTAATCAATCATGTTTAAATCTGTATCCCCAAAACTTGAAGTAGCTTCGATGGAAGAAAACGTCCTCAAGATGTGGAAGAAGCAGGACATTTTCAAGAAGACCATCGAGCAGCGCAAGGGCAAGCCCGAGTATGTATTCTATGAAGGACCTCCCACCGCGAACGGACGCCCTGGTGTGCATCACGTGCTGGCGCGCGCATTCAAGGATATGTTCCCGCGTTACAAGATCATGCGCGGATATCATGTCTCGCGCCGCGGCGGATGGGATACGCACGGCTTGCCGGTCGAGATCGAAGTGGAGAAGCAGCTTGGCTTCAACAACAAACAGCAGATCGAAGAATACGGCATAGACAAATTCAACGCGCTTTGCAAGAAGTCGGTTTTTACCTATATCCAAGATTGGGAAAAACTCACCGACCGCATCGCGTTTTGGGTTGACCTCGAAACTGCGTATGTGACCTATGAAAACGAATACATGGAATCGGTCTGGTGGATCCTGAAAAATTTTTGGGATAAGGACCTGCTTTTCAAGGGATATAAAGTTGTGCCGTATTGCCCTCGCTGCGGCACGCCTCTTTCTGACCATGAAGTTGCTCTCGGCTACGAAGAAGTATCCGACCCGTCAGTTTTTGTGCGGATGCCGCTCGTGGATAAGCCCGACACTTCACTATTAGTGTGGACAACTACCCCGTGGACATTACCCGGCAACGTGGCTGTCGCTGCCGCCGCTAATGTGGACTATGTCACCATCGAGCGTGATAACGACGGCACAAAAGAGAAACTCATCCTTGCCAAGTCTTTGGTTGAGAAATTATTCAAGGATGAAGAAGTAAAAGTTTTGGAAACTTTCAAAGGCAAGAAATTGAAGGGCATGAAATATCATCCGCTGTTTACTTTCCTGCCTCCCGACAAGCCTGCGCATTTTGTGGCGCTCGGCGATTTTGTCACCACCGAAGACGGCTCTGGTCTGGTTCACATCGCCCCTGCCTTCGGTCAGGAAGATATGCAACTGGCGAAGGAGAACGACCTGCCCGTTTTGCTGACCGTTTTGCCTGACGGTACATTTATCCCTGAGGTTACTCCGTGGCGTGGAGTCTTCGTCAAGGACGCTGACCCGCTCATCATCAAGGATTTGGATGCGCGCGGATTATTATTCCGCACCGAGAAATACACCCACACCTATCCGTTCTGCTGGCGTTGTCATACTCCGCTTCTATATTATGCGCGCGACTCGTGGTTCATCCGCACCAGCGCCCATCGTGACCGCCTCGTGGAATTGAACAACACTATCAATTGGGTTCCCGAACACATCAAAAGCGGACGCTTCGGCAACTGGCTCGAAAACAACATTGACTGGTCTCTTTCGCGCGAGCGTTATTGGGGCACGCCGCTTCCCGTTTGGGAATGTGCGGATTGCAAGCATCGCGAGTGCATTGGCTCGGTGGCTGAACTCTCTGAGAAGGCGGGCGCGGATTTAAGCGAACTCGATTTGCATCGCCCCTACGTGGACGAAGTCCACTGGAAATGCTCGGACTGCGGCGGAAGAATGAATCGCGTCCCAGACCTGATTGATGTCTGGTTCGACTCTGGTTCGATGCCGTATGCCCAATGGCATTATCCGTTTGAGAATCAGGAAAAGTTCAAGGAGCAATTCCCCGCCGATTACATCTGTGAAGCTGTGGACCAAACCCGAGGCTGGTTCTATTCGTTGCACGCCATCAGCACTTTGTTGAATGACGCGGTTTCATTCGAGAACGTTATTTGTCTCGGTCACATTCAAGATGCCGAAGGACGCAAGATGTCCAAGTCGCTTGGCAATATCGTCCAGCCGTGGGATGTGTTGAGCGTGCATGGCGCGGATGCGCTGCGCTGGTACCTGTACACCGCTTCACCTCCAGGACAGGAACGCCGCTTCTCCGCCGATTTGGTTGGGGACGTGATCCGAAGTTTTACTCTGACCCTTTGGAATGTGTACTCGTTCTTTGTGACGTATGCCAACCTCGACAAGCCGCAAGGATTGACTATCACCGCGCCGACCAATGACCTCGACCGCTGGCTGCTCTCTGAGTTGAATGTGCTTGTCCGCGATGTGACCAAAGCCTACGAAACATACGATGCGTTGAATGCCACGCGTCCCATCGAAAAATTTGTCGAACAACTTTCCACGTGGTATCTGCGCCGCTCACGCCGTCGCTTCTGGAAATCCGAATCTGATTCTGATAAGCAGGCCGCATACTCCACGCTTTACACCGCGCTGACAACGGTTGCGAAATTACTTGCGCCCGCCATGCCGTTCCTCGCGGAAGAACTCTACCAGAACCTCGTCCGCACTGTGGATGAGACCGCGCCCGAATCGGTTCATCTTGCCGCGTGGCCCGAAACCATGACTGAGTTCATTGACGAATCGCTCAACCGCGACATGAACCTCGTGATGAAACTCGTCTCGCTCGGTCACTCCGCGCGCCAGAAGGCGAATCGCAAAGTGCGCCAACCGCTCGCCGCCGCCGCCTTCTCTGTCGGGACAGCAAATGAGCGCAAGGCATTGATGAACAACGTGGACATCGTCTCAGACGAATTAAATGTCAAAGAAGTGCGCCTGCTTGATTCAGCAACAGAGGCTGTCTCGCATACGGTCAAGCCTTTCTCGAAACAACTTGGACAGAAATACGGCAACAAGTTCCCCGCCATCCAAAAGGCGATTCTCTCGATGAACGCGGAAGTCGTTGCGTCCACGCTGATGGCTGGCAAACCGCTCGAAGTGACCGCCGGCCCCTCCGGGGAGACCTTCCAAATCATCTCTGAAGA
>DYDH01000557.1 GCA_020717985.1 Herpetosiphon sp.
TTTGTCCGGTAGAGAAATCCGATGCGGGATTTTGCAAGTTCGACGTATTTTTTCTCAATATCGAATCCGATATATTGTCGATTCTCTCGAATTGCAGCGAGTGCTGATGTTCCGCTTCCCATGAAGCAGTCCAAGACAATATCGCGTGGTTCGGTCAGTAGCCGAATCACACGGAGGGGCAGTTCAATCGGGAATTTTGCTTCATGATTATCATTGGCTCGAACTGACGGGAATGTCCATACACCACGCGAGCCCCATTCTTTCCAATCGTCTGGAGAAAGCCTGTTCCTATCGAACTTTGTAATTCCAGGTTTCCAGAAGAAATACAGATATTCAAATTCGTCTACCGCTCGATAGGACAAACTAGCCCAACGCGAATTCTCCCAGGCGGCATCCTTGACCCAAATTCTACGGTCGTAAGGATAGAAGCCAGCTTTAAGCGCCCATTCTTCCAGCATCCCGCCGACAATTTTTACTCTGGTTTGCGGTTCATGCTTGCCGCCGCGTATGTTGTTCCCATTGAGTCGACGGTCAATAGTCTGCTCGCTGCAATCAAGTAACTTGGCCAATTGATAGCGGCTGAAATTGGGATGTTCCGCCATTGCCCTGAATACATCTTCTCTTGTAACGGGAGAACGCTTTCGGTTTACTGCGTCTGCCTGGATGCGGGGCATATCTGAATCTTTGAAGCATAAAATGTCGGCGATGTTGATTACCAAAAAACCGCCGGGTTTGATAATGGGAAAGTGTAAATTGATAACAGTTTCCAACAGATTTTGCCAATCTTCAAAGGTCAAATATGCTTCATACTCTTTTCCCACAAAATAAGGCGGTGACCAGACGCTTAAGGCGATACTGTTTGGTTCAACTTGCGGCAACAATATCCGCGCGTCGCCTTCGTAAATCCCATTTGGCTGTAAATAAATGGATTGTTCGCCGGCATCGGAATAAAGCGCGCGGAATTTTTCCTGCAAATCTTTTGGAAGTCTTTCGATTCTAAAACCAAGTTGGGCGTGTTGGGTATTCATAAGAACTCTACCATTCTGGCAAAAGCCTTTTCTCGATTATACCCAGTTTATAGTATTACCCCGCAACATTTGCGCGATCCGCGCAAATCTTTTGGAACCGCGAAGCCACGAAGACCGCGAAGAAATCTTCGCGGGCACGAAGAAAACCTTCGCGTGCTTCGCTCCTTCGCGGTGAATCTCTTTGGTTGCGGCTGGAGGCCGCGCTATGAATATTCCTGGTTCTAATGGAATTTGTGGTTTAGGCAAAAATGAGGCATGATTGGCTG
>DYDH01000558.1 GCA_020717985.1 Herpetosiphon sp.
TCGACCGAAGGGAGAAATCTGGTGGTGTCAAGAAATAGCTAAAGTTATTGGTCAAAAAAGCCGATACTAATAAAAAGTGCAAGTGTTGTTTAGACAAGGAGTTCTGTTTTGGAGAATAGTTATGCACCCCATCGAACACTTCTGTTGTCAGAATAAAAAGTGTCCGAACTATGGCCTGCGAGGCAAAGAAAATCTCTCTTTTCGTGGTTGGAGCGGCAAAAGTCGGCATATCCGCATGATCTACTGTCACAAATGCCGCGTGCACTTTTCGGAGCGCAAGGGCACTGTGCTGGAAGAATCGCGTTTATCACAGAAGACGGCGCTGTCATTGTTGGAGCATCTGCGTGAAGGAAATGGCACACGCGCCACGGCGCGATTAGTCCACGTGAGCAAGGACACAGTGACTCGCTACGTGCATCTGGCGGGCCATCATGGACGACGACTGCATGACGAATTGGTGTTTTTTTTCCAGCGCTACCCGAGAAGTGCAACTGGACGAAAAGTGGAGCTTCGTGCACAACAAAGAGGCGCGGTGTAGTCTTAAAAATCCGTCAGATCGTTGTGGCGACAATTGGGATCACACAGCGATAGATGCCGAGCATCGTCTGGTGATGAGTGTAATACCAGGCAAACGAACTGCCGCGAATTGCGACAAATTAGTGGCAGATGTGAAGCGTCGAACAGGTGGACGCGAAGATATGTTTTTTACCAGTGATAAACATGCGCCCTATACGAGTGCGCTGAAAAAAGTCTATGGCAAAGATATGCCTGCGCCCCAACGTTCTGGTCCTGGACGGCCTTCGAAACCCATAAAAGAAATGCCATCCAGCCTGTGTTATGCGACGGTGAATAAGATACGCAAAAAAGGGCGTGTGGTTGATGTGGTGAGCGCGATAGTATTCGGAGCAACGTTGTTGGTAACGATGTATCTGACACGGTCGAAGGCAAGTCGCGCGATCAACACGTCGTTTGTCGAACGCAACAATGGCACAGATCGGAGTCAGAACGCGCGCAAGGCGCGCCAAACATATGGCTTCTCCAAAGACTGGGACTTACACAATGCAGCCACATATTTCATCATGTACAGTTACAATTTTTGTTGGCCAGTGCGCACATTGGACATAGTGCGTGAAGATGGAGTGCGATTGAAGCGAACACCAGCAATGGCTGCTGGTATTTCAGATCATGTTTGGAGCATTGAAGAATGGTCAACTTATCCAGCAAAGGGGCCGTAGTTAATCTGGGACACCACCCGTTTTTTTAGCGTGCTGTTAATTCGCTCGGCTTCCGCGCCAGCATCAAAAATCATCGCCTCGCC
>DYDH01000559.1 GCA_020717985.1 Herpetosiphon sp.
CAGACCGCGCCAGTGACGCGGTTGGACGATGTGAAAGCCGCGCGCGAGCCGGTGTTGCGGTACAAGGGCTAGACGTTTGAGAAAGCAAGCGCCGCGATGAGAAATCATCGCGGCGCTTTTTGGTAAGACGCGGATACCGCCGAAGCACCACGCAACGGCGGACGAATCAAAAACACCTTCCAATCGCGCGCCGCCCCGCCGTTGTCGGTGTGCGTGTGTTTTCTGCCGTCAATTTCGTTTGTCTCATTGCGAACTGCTTGGATACACTACGATTGAGAAGTTGTCATTCAGAATTGTAATGTTATCAGTTGGGCCAGTATATAATCCAGCATGTCCCCCAACTGTACCCAAGCGCGTTGTTTCTGGAAGACGAGTTTCACAAACTGGTAAACCGTCTTGGAACAGAATGATTCTTCTGTCCTGAAGAACATCAACCCGAATCGTAGTCCACTTTTCAAATACGAAGGGTGGGGCATTGGGATAAACAACGTTCGGTGCTCCCATAGACTTCATATCTTTGTCAAAGGCGCGAAGGGTCAAGAACAGACTACCCTTGTTATCCCTCATGAGATGCACAACGTATGCTACGTGGTACTCACTATCACCTTGAGTTACAGTTTTGTCGAAGGGCCCGAAAGGACTAAACCAGGGCTGGTCATCTGCCAATTTTGTAGGCGGTAGTGGTTTCATATCATCATAAAGATACAAATCCACACTCACGCTGTACGGACCCGCTTTGAAGGGAAACCAAATTCCAGGATGTACTCTATTTCTCTGCCCACCCTCTCTGTCTTGCGGTGTTGTTCCTTCGTGATGAGCATAGAATACAATGCCCCTACCGCTACCTGTGGGGTCTGGAATAAGTTTACCAATTCCACCCTGAAATAATTTGTCATGTCCCCAAAAGGGCGGACCTTCATTTGCGTAGTGAAAAAAGTTATCTAGTCCACTTTTATCAAAATCACTTTTCCACACAAAGTTAGGTATCGGTGTCTGCGTGGGAATCGGTGTTTTGGTCAAAGTCGCAGTAGCAGTTCGAGTTCTTGTTGGCGTTGGCGTTGACGTTTCCGTTGCGGTTGGTGTCAAGGTCAATGTCCATGTTGCAGTTGGCGTGGTAGTCGGTGGTACAGTCGAAATCAAAGTTGGGAGTGGTACAGTCGTTGCATTCCTTGCAAGTGATGTAGGTGTTGACTCGGGAACGCACGCGGTAGTCAACAGCAAAAGAATTGGTGCTATATGCCAAATGTAGTATTTCATTTCTCGTGTCTCCAGGCGATGGCGATGATGATGGAGATGGCAGAAAACATATATTCTACGCAATTCAAGT
>DYDH01000560.1 GCA_020717985.1 Herpetosiphon sp.
GAAGCGTTTGAGTCGTTGGTACGCCCATATTTTGTTTGATGCTTCTTGCAACATGCCGCGTTCGCTTGTTGCGGCGAGTTGCTCGCCAAACACGCGTTTCATTGCGCTAAACACGCCTTCGGTAGCCGGCCACCGAAAGCCGTAGCGATTCTTTTTCGCCCAACGCTTGTAGCCGAGTCGATTGCGTTCCTTCACGACTTTATTACGGAGCTTTGACCGGGTATCGGTACGCGCGTTCGCGTCGGGTTTGAAGACCGGCATAATTCCGCGGTCCGCACAAAAATCGTATAACGGCTTGGAATCCATTGCGCCGTCGCCGCCCGCGGCGACGATAGAAACATTTTTGTTCAAAAGAGCGCTAAGCTGTTGTTTCGTGCTATCAGCCTCCGATTCTTGAATTAAGTGCACTTCATAACTAATTGGTTCATGCGTTTTGGCGTCGCCAAGAATAACGACTTGCACCCAACGCCGATTCTTCTTGCCGTACTTCTCGCGCAAGTACTCGCCGCCCGCAACGGCCTGCAAACCCGTTCCGTCGCTGAACACGACGATGCTCTCGCCTTGCGGCGGCAAAAGAGTGAACGCGAGCGCATTGACTCGACGGTTAACCGTCGAGTAATCATTATACTCCGGCAATTGCCCGATCTCGCGAAGATCGCGCGTCATTCCTTCAATCATGCGATAGTCAATGCGTTTCGCGTGCCAGAGTGCTTGCAGTTCAATAAGGCTGTTGGGAAATTGATACGGCGCTCCGCGCTTGCCCGCGTTCATCAACGCGAGCTCATCATTCCATCCCTCAACAAAATCAAGGGCGAGAAAATACTCTCCCCGCTTCACGAGCTGCTCGTTGTAAACGCGAAAATCGCGGTTATCCACGAATTTCTTGCCCCAACGCTTTTCCGAAGCCATAAAATCGCCCACCGAAACAAATATATACTAAATACATATTAAATACATAGTAAGTATATATTATTTGCGGGTGGTAAGTCGTGTTAAAGAAAAGTTCTATGAAGTTGATGGTCGGCAGCAGAATGGAGTTGGTTGACGAAGACGTGGACTCATTTTTTGAAAAAACCGTGACTACGTTTGGTTCCGGCGCAAAAATCGATTGCCCTAAAGAACACTTGGGCAAAAAAGTTTACGTAATCGTACGCAAAAGAAAATAATTACGCAACACAGCAGTTTGATCCAGCTTCAAGACCGATACGTTGGCGTAGTAGATTGTTGCGTTTTCATAGTCTTCTGCG
>DYDH01000030.1 GCA_020717985.1 Herpetosiphon sp.
CAATCAACAACTTGAAATTCCCGCCGACGGGGTACAAAATGGGACAGGTGCATCCACGCTTGGTGTATTCCATAACTTTGGCGCGGGCTTCTGCGGGTGTGCCGGAGGCCGTGATCTTGTGGACCAATTCGTCAGGGACAAAGTGCTTGGCTTTGTTGATTTGTTCCTTTGTGGCAGGCCAACCCAAAGTGGCTTGGATGTTGTTGATGACTTCCTGCGAAACATTCGAAGCCTTGGCAATGTGCGGCTGCTGGGCAAGGTATTGGCAAAGCAATTCCTTGGTGTACTCGATTGCCTTGTCGTGATCTTCATCCACCGAGCAGACGATCAACTGCGGGCGGTCAATGTCTTCGATCTTGCGACCAGCTTTTTCGGCGCCTTTTTCGAGCAATTCAAGCGCCCTATCATTGTATTCGGGGGCGACGCAGTAATTCATCACACAGCCGTCTGCGATCTCGCCGGTCATTTCCATCATCAAGTCGCCGGTCGCGCCGATCATAATCGGCACATTGCGCGGCTCGCGGCGGCCATGCACCACGTCCAGTTCGATGCCATCTACATGGTGGAATTCACCGTGGAAGGTGACGCGTTCCATATTCAACAGGCGGCGCATCACTTCGACAGTTTCGCGCATGGCAAGCAAAGGCTTGCGGCGTTCGATGCCCACGTTCTTGGCTAGCGGATCCCACCATGCGCCAATGCCGCAGATGACGCGGTTCGGGGCGAGATCGTCCAAGGTCAGGAATGTGGCGGCGAGCAAGCCGATGTTGCGTGTCCAGTTGTTAATCACGCCGGAGCCGACTTTGAGTTTTGTGGTCACTGCTGCATAAGCCGCCATGGGTACGATCGCATCACGCACCAAACGACTCTCAGCCTGCCATACAGCTTCAAAACCTTTCTCTTCTGCGTATTTTGCGTAATCCATTCCATCACGCAGGTCGTGCGAATCTTGCAAGTATAGGGCTACACGTTCGGTCATAGTTTTCTCCTTGGGAATAAAAATTTACCGCAGGACAAATTGCCAATTTGATCCGCGTTTGGTCCTTGTGAGTTTTGCGCTAAACATCCAATATCTTCACCGCTTCCAATTTTCTTATCATTTCCAGGTCTTCCGGTAGATCCAAATCCAAGCCAAGGGAAGGCAGTTCTACAATTTCCAGTCTTGCGCCGGATTTTTTTGCACGGTCGCAATGTCTTTGGAAAGAACCTTCACCGAAATCATATTTAATTTGCCCCGCGGGAACCATCAACAGCGCATTTGTTCCCTTGCCATGTCTGTCAGGTGCGATCACAACCACGGGTGGTTTGGCCGCGCGGTCAATCAATGCAAGCACGTCATCAGGAGTGAGCAAAGGCAGGTCTGCGGGCAATACAAGGATACCGCGTATTGAATGGACTTGCGCCATAACAGTGGCGCGAGCAAGCGCTGTATTCAAATGTGGTTGACCATCTTCCTGCACAGTCTTTGCGCCGTGATTGCGCGCAATGATCAGGGCTTGCGGGTCGCGGCTTACCACAAGTACTTGATCCAGTTCTTTCAAACCGGCAAGTACTTTGAGTGTGTGTTCCAATAGCTTTTGATTTAATACAGTTCTTTCATCTTCAGTTAACGTTCCAGCAAGACGCGACTTTCCTCGTCGCAAAGGTTTTACAGGGACAATTGCCCAAAGTGTCATGTTTATAAACTCCCAATAAAGTGGAGCACATCCACTGCGAGGCGGGCGCGGTCTGTATTTGAATTCATAAGGGTGTCTGTCACCAATATTTTACCCTTAAATTTGTCTGACAACTGCCCGTCTTTGCTATCCAACACAAACCCAGTCAACAAGTTGCGGTAATGTTCCGCGACAGCCAGTGCCGAAGGCTCGATGCCCAGTTCGGCATACATCTTGGCGGCGGGTCCCTTCACGGTCTTTCCGCCGATGATGGGCGAGACCGCTATCACGGGTTTATCTATTTTTTTGAGGACACGCAGAATGGGATCAATGCTGACCCAGGGATTGGATGGGCAAATGACAATTGCGTCTGCTGAATCAATCGCTTCGCGCGCCCCGATGGCTGGTTCAGCGAATTCGACTCCGTCAAACCGAAAGCCTTTGACTCTCGGCTCACAGTGTCTGTGGACAAAATATTCCTGAAAAGCCAGTTCGCCTTCATCTGTATCCACGATGGTACGCACGGGTGAATCACTCATAGGCAAGACAGTATGCTTGATGTCCCAAACCTTGCAAAAATCTTTTGTAACTTGTGAGAGTGACTGTCCATCTTTTAGTCTTCTTGTTCGTTCAAGATGCGTGCCGAAATCCTGATCGCCAAGACGGAACCAATTTGGTCCGCCAAGTTTTTCGATGTTCGCAATCGTATTCCAGGTTTCGTTTACACGTCCCCAGCCGGTTTCGGGATTGGCAAGCCCGGCGAGGGTATAGCAAACAGTGTCGAGATCGGGGGAAATGTACAATCCCAGATGTTCAAAATCATCGCCAGTGTTGACAATGACGGTCAGGTCTTCAGGTGGAAGGATTTGGGCAAGTCCGTGCGCCAGTTTCGCGCCTCCAACTCCGCCCGCAAGGGCGACAATTCGACGGTGGACGGTGGACTGTTGACGGTGGTTCTTGTCTTTAGTTTTCAATGATGTCATAGGGGGCTTGTTCTTCGCTAATTGATTTTTTGGGATTTGTAAGTGATTTACGGAAAGCGTGATGACGTTTGGCAAGTTCCTGCGCCTTTGTATCCAATAAATTCATGGCGGCTTTGTCTGTCACGTAATTTCGGCGGGAAATTATTCTTTGGCAGGCTACTGTTTCGATAAGCGAGCGCAGCGCCAGACCGAGGAAGCGATTTTGCTCAGGGTCGCTTTGACCTGTTGAGCCTTCCGCAATGTTCAATGAAATGGATGTTGCCGCGCGAGTGATTTGCGATTTGAGATTAAATCGCTCGCTGTCAGGAAGTTGCTCTGCTATTTCGTAAATCAAATCAGAATATTCCAAGGATAATTTCCAAACATCAAGTTGCTCGAATTTGAAAGGCATCTTACTCCTAACTTGTACGGTCTACCGTCCACCGTCCACTGTCAAATGATTTTCACCAGATTTTGCACATCTTTCATCTCTTTGATTTTTGGCATTTCCGCGGGATAACCTAAAAAATACATGGCTTGCGGCTCCCATGATTCCGGTAGTTCCAATGCGGCGCGGGTTGCTTCCTGTGCGTATAACGGCCAGCAGATCCAGTTGCCACCCAGTCCTTCGGCGTGCGCGGCTAAAAGAAGTTGCAGTCCCGCCAGCGCCGTGGATTGGATACCCATGACTGCTTCTTCGGGCGTGTCAACGTGGACATAAGTTACATCGCGGCAGAGGATGATGATGAGCGGCGCTTTGTCCATGCGGCGCAGGGATGTGACTGCGCGTTTTTCGATTTCGGAATCGTCCGCGCCTTCGTTTTGCATATCCGCGCGCATTTTCGATGTGATGGCTTCACCGAAGCGAGTCTTGACAGCCGAATCCTTGATGATGACGAATCTCCATGGCTGGAGGTTGTGCGCGGATGGGGCAAATGTTGCAGTGTGGAGAATGCTCTCGATGGCCGAATCAGGCACGGGGTCGGGTTTGAAGCGGCGGACCGAGCGTCGAGTCCGCAGGAAGGTCTGTAAATCCTCTTTAGTGGGCATCAACTTTAGTCTATCAAACGCGCATAAGATTACCGTTAGTTTTCTGCATTAGCGTTGGTTATTCAGCAAGGTTTGTTTTCAAAAAATCAGTTGTTCTTTTCCATGCCAGTTCCGCGGCTTGGGCGTTGAATTCGGGGCGGTCATTTTCAAAGAACCAGTGGTGGGTGTTGGTGTAGCTGTAAAAGGATACGTTTCCGCCTGCGGCTGTAAGTGTTTTCTCCATTTTCTTTCTGCCCGACTCTGAAACGTATGGGTCGGTTTCGGCAAAGTGACCGAGGAAAGCGGAGCTTGTTTTGACGCATTTCATTCCGCGTGTAGCGTAAAACGAAACTGCTGCGGCGAATGTTTTCGGCTTTTCGTCCACGAGCCATAATCCCCAGTAGGCTCCGAGCGAAAACCCGATCATGCCGATGGGCTTTTTGTTCGCTTCGGTTTGCAGTTGCTTGAGTGATTTCAAAATTAGTTTTGAGGTTGGTTCAGGTTTTAGTTTTGCGCGAAGTTTTTCCGCTTCGGGGATTGTCTTTGCAATAGCGCCGTCATACAAGTCAGACGCGAGAACGACATAACCTTCATTTGCCAGTCGGATGCAAAAATCTTTGCAGAAATCATTTAATCCCCACCAGGCATGGAGCACGAGAATCCCACCACGCGGATCGGTTTTCGGTTTAGCCAGAAAGGCGCTCATTCAAACCTCCTTACCTAAACATGTCTTGATTTTTCGGGCGGATCAATTCCTTGAGCGAACCTTCGCCCAGTGGATAGGGGAATCCGCGCACATGCACGGCAGGGATTCCCTCGGCGGCTTGTCCCATCATCAGCGATGCGGCGGCGGCAAGTTCATCTGCCACGCCGACGACCGTGATCTGAAGTGTGTAGCCAAACAGGTCTTTCCAGCCGCGCTCGTCAATCAGCGCGGGGAGTCCGCTCAAGCCGATGCAAATGCCGACCGTGCCATTTCGCCACGCACGCCCATGCGAGTCGATGATCATCACGCCGAGGTTGAGTCCCGTTTTTTGTTTGATCTGTTCACGGATTTTCCGCGCAGATTGATCGGGGTTTTCAGGGAGCAGTAATACAAATTCCTCTTTTTCGTTTCCGCCGCCCATCACATTTGAATGGTCAATGCCTGCATTGGCACATACAAAGCCGAGTTTATGTTCGACGACGATTGCCCCAATTCGAATCCGTAATACTTCATTGGATTCCTGGAGCATGAGTTCCACAACGCGCGGATCTTTTTGAGTTTTTTCCGCGAGTTCAACGGCGCGCGGCGACGGCGTGACGGTGGCAAGATTGACCATCCGCCCCTCGCTTTTGCTGACGATCTTTTGGGCGATGACAAGGATGTCGTCGTTTTGCAATTCGATATTTGTTTCGTGCAAGGATTTAAGCAGAATATCCGCCAAGTTGTCATCTTGGCGGATAAGGGGGATGTTTTGAAGTTGAGTTAGGGAAAGAGGCATGAGGTAGCGTTTAGCGTTCAACACCAGTGATCTTGATTCCGGCATGAGTTGAGCCGTATTTTTTGTTGATGCCGATCAAGATGCTGGTCATGCCTTCAACAACAACGGAATTTTCAATTGGGCCTGCGTCCCAGCCGTGAAGCCCTGCGGCTTCAACCAGGCTGATGGTTTCGGCGCGCGCTTCCTTGCTTGTGCCTGTAACCAGCACATCACATTCCACGCCCGAATTATCGAGCAGGTGGTCATAGCCAATGTTCTGGAATGCGGCGCAGACCTGCACATCATCACCAACGATCTGTTTCGCTTCCTGCGCGGCAGAACCGGCGGCGGGCATTTGCACAGTGGCCACTTTCGGTGGCACGAGCGGCACGGTTACATCCACAAGGATTTTGCCTTTGAGTTCTGCTTTGATCGATTCCAGTGTGTCACGATGCGCGGCATACGGGACGGTTAGCACGGCGATGTTCGCTTCGCGCGCCGCTTCAAGGTTGAGCATCCCTTTGACGAAGATTCCTTCTCCGAGCATTTCCGTGATTTCATTCGCCGCAGCAGCGGCTTTCTCTTCGGTTCGCGAGCCGATCAATACGCGGTAGCCCGCGCGCGCCCAGCGATATGCAAGTCCTTTGCCTTCCTTGCCAGTCCCGCCAAGTACAGCCACAGTTAATAAAAGATTCAAGTCGGTCATTTATAGTCTCCGTGAAAATAGTGTTGATATATTAGAGTGTCAAAAATGTCTAGGTGTCGAAAGTGTCGTTTATTTGGGCGAGATTTTGAGTGAACGTTTGAGGGCATGGATGATTGCTTTTGTTTTTGCGGCTTGATCGTACATCTCTTTGAAAACCGCTTCGTCAATATATTCAGTATCCAGAGCAGTGTAAAGCAGGGATTGCACTTCAACAGCGGAACGGCGTGCAATCACTAGGAAACGCGCAAATTCCACATTGGATTCGCAATCAAATCCCTCTGCGATATTCGTCATGGAGGAAACTGATGCACGCTGAATTTGGTCACGTAGCCCAAAATCTTTTCTGAACTCTCCCTTGCGCGTGATTTGATAAACGCGCTTTACCAACTTCCTGGCTTCCTGCCACGCAACAATATCTTCAAATCTTTTTATGAGCGGCATCTAATTTTCCTTGACATGGTGATGCTCTTCGAGGCGCTTTTGACACTCCTCACGACACTGCGACACTCTCGACACTTATTATGAGACTTTGGAAACTTCTTCCTCGTACCGCTTCCAAATACGCGGAGCGATCTCTCTCGCACGGGCGGCGATTTCTGCTTCGTTGAGTGTCAGCAGTTCGCGGTCTTTCATCAAGACTTTGCCTGCTGCGATGGTGGTTGTCACCATACTATGCTGGAAGCCGAAGATGATATGCCAGGGAAGATTGCCTGCGGTCATTGGCGTGTAGGGATGGTAATCCACAAAGATCAGGTCGGCGAATGCGCCGGGGGTTATTTGCCCAATTGGGGCGGCAGGGAAGAATTGATTGGCAAGCGCGGCATTGTTGTAGATTGCCATTTGCGTTACGTCATATCCGCCCATGCGGCGCGGGTCGCGGTTGTGCAGTTTGTGAACAAAATAGGCGGCTTTCCATTCATCCCACATGGCGTTGGAGAAACCGTCATTTCCCAAACCGACTTTAATTCCCATGCGCATCATGGATTCAACAGGAGAGACGCCCACGGCGTTATTCATATTGGAACGCGGCTGGTGTGTAATCCACGTGTCAGTCTCTTTGAGGATTTCCAATTCGCGCGCATCAAGGCTGACGCCATGCACGGTGATGGTGTTTGGGCCGAGAATGCCATGCTTTTGCAGACGGTCAATCACGCGCATGTCGCTTTTGCTCAGGCTGTCATATTCATCCGAATCATGTTCAGCTGTGTGGATGTGGAAGCCTGTCCCTTCGGGGACGGCGGCGCGGCAGGCCTCGAGGGTGATGCCCGAAAGCGTCAAACTGGCGTGCAGACCAAAGGTCCCGGCAAGGCGCGGATGCGGATTGGCGGCCAGTCGTTTAAGGAAGCGCACGTTTTCATTGATCCCAGCGTTGGCTTTTTCGCTTCCATCGCGGTCTGTCACTTCGTAACAGAGTACACCGCGCAATCCGCTTTTGTCCACGGCATCGGCGATCAGGTCGAGTGAACCGTCGATTGCGTTGGGCGAAGCATGATGGTCGATCAGGGTGGTGGTGCCGTGCCGGATCGCATCCACAAGGCAGGAGAGGGCTGAGAAGCGCACGGCTTCCGCATCCAGTGAACGGTCGAGCGGCCACCACAACTTTTGCAGAATCTCAGGGAAATCTTTTGGCGCGGAACCGGGAATTGCCATTCCGCGCGAGAATGCGCTGTAAAAATGAGTGTGTGCGCAAATGTTTCCAGGCATAACATATTGACCGTGTGCATCCATCGTTTTTGCTTTTGGATATTTGGCGGTCAGAGATTTGGTTGTGCCGATCTCTTTGATGCGATCACTTTCGATATAGACCGCATGGTTTTCGAGAATCCGATTTTGGGATTCCCAGGTGATGATGTTTGCGTTTGTTATAAGCATGGTTAACCGTATCCATATTGACTGGGATTGGGGAGCTTCATACCGGAAGTGCCGAGCTCCCAGAGGATATTATATGCGCCTTCGCGCAATTCCGGGTCGTCTTTGTACATTGCGGCATAAAGCTGGGTAATTACGCCGTCGTTCGGCGTGAATTTCAGATATGGCAGGGCGGCAAGTCGTGTGTCTGAATCTTCGCTTTTTAACGCAAGCAGGAGAATATCAGTTGCCGGCACTCCGGGAGATATGCCCATGCCTTGCTTGCCAGCGAACTCGATCAGCCAGGGTGATTCTGACGGCGCCTTCAACTTGTGGGGTGCGCGTGAACCTGCGCTGGTCTTTGAATCGAGGACTTCAGTTGCGGCATTGCGGACAACCCACTGGTCGTCTTCGATCTGTATTTTTTGCAAGGCTTCAATTGCCCAGGGTTCGTTGACGCGCCCAAGTCCATACGCCACTGCGCGGCGCAAAAGAATATCGCTGATGGTGATGCCGTCACGAAGCATGGCATGGCCTTCGACGGGATCATTTGCCAGCGCCTCCGCCGCCGCGCGACGGATACTCTCGTCACCGTTGAGCAAAGTGTGTGCCACTGCTTCAAGCGCTTCGTTTGTGCCAATTGCAACCAATGCCATGCACGCCGCATGGCGAACGGACTGACTTGGAGCCTGTAAGGCGCGTTCCAATATTTCAACGGCTTTCGGATCGCACATTGCGCCAGAGCCCAGCACCGATAGTTGAACAAGTTCAAATGCCAGGGTTGTTGAAAATTGACGGAAAAGGTTCATTGCGCCTGGATCATTGCTGACAACGAACGCGGCCATGGCTTGACCGCGCAGATTGAGCGGTATGCCTTCGGTTTGCAGGATGACGGCCAGGGTGCCAAATAGTTTTCCACGCCATGGCGCGTTTTTGGGTGCGTCACGCAGCCAGCGCGCTGCTGCAAAGAGCGGGCGGTGCATGGGCAGGCGCGAAAATTCCATTAGGGCTTGCACGAGTTTGCTTGCATCTCCGTGCGCGGCAAAGTAACGCATGGCAAGATATTTACCCGACCAATCCGGCTGGTTCAGGATGGTTTCTTCTGCGTTGTAACTTGTCATTGCGCGGCCTGCCAGGTAGCCTGCAAAAACAGGATGGGCAAAACGCATTTTGTTATTTGGATAAGCGACTAATAATCCGCTGGAGGTCATCTTTCCAAGCAAGCCCGAGGTGGGTGTGGCGACAACTTTTTCGGACTTCTTTCCCTTTTGAGCTTTTGTCTCGACGGTCGTTTCTTCCGCCGTCTCTTCGGTTGCTTCACCTTCCACTTTTTCTTCGACTACTTCAAAGGACTTTACCCAGGCGCGCGCTACTCGTGGATCAAAGATCGGCTGAACATTTACGACCACTTGCATTGCCAGTGTTTCCAGGGCGGCGAGTGGAGTATTCGCGGGAGCAATACGGCGGATGTGAGTTGCGATGGCTTCCAGCACATGCGGACCCAAGCTGTCGCCTGCGTATGCGCCCCAGGCTTTGAGAGTCAACTCAAAGGGAGATAAATTTGCATTGTCGGCACCCAGCCAAATGTTAAGTAAGAGCGGGTCTACCTGTTCAGGTCCAGTCTGCGCCCAGGCTTCCATCGCAATGGTTTGCGACCACAATTCGCCCCATTGATTTATAAATTTTTCATTCTCGCGCGGAGACCATGTCATTAAGGTCAGCGGCGCAAATCCAAGAGCGATCAATCCATCCAGGTATTCCGGCGCTCCAGTTGTAACAATGCGTGTGCCCGGATAATTCTGCATGATGATCTTGAAATAGTCTGTGACAATTTGCTGGTTTTCCGGGGCGATCTCATCAAAGCCGTCAATGAGCAGGAGCGCCGCTCCGTCTTTGAAAACGGTTTGAAAGAAGTTTGGCAGGCGTCCCAGGTCAAGCATGGGCGCGTGTTCGGATGCCGCTTCGATGAGCGGGGTCAGCGCATCTTTGGGGTCTGCGATGGGAAGTCTTAGATTTGCGACATGAAAGAAGATTGGGACTGCGTCTTTGAGAGCTTCCAGTTTCTCGCTTCGATTTGCGGCGAGAGACGCTAGGTGCGCGAGGGATACGGTCTTGCCGACGCCGGGTTGACCGATGATGACGATGTTGGTATTTCCGGATAATGCCTGGGGAAGTGTGATCGTTTGCGTGTGATATGCGGCGGCTATTTCGGGCCAGGCAGGCAGGTAGGGCAGCGTTTGCGAAATAACATCTTCAAATTTTGGCGGGGTTCCAGGTTCAACGATCTGCGGGGGGGCAATTAGCAAAGGTTCCTGGATGATCTCATCCAGTGCGAAGAGCGGCGCAGCGAGGTGCATCCCTTGTGCGCGGCGTAAAGTGATGCGGCGGTGGTTTTCTTCGACCGAATTTGTTTTACGTGCGTGTGAAACTTCGCGCTGTTCCTTTATCCCGGCAAGCAATTCATTCCATAATGGGCGAGCCTGCTTAACCAGCCACCAGAAAATAGAGGCGATGACAAAGCCGGTGAAAAAGGAGAATGGGTCAACGATAAATCTGAACATGGATGTGTTTAATTTGCGTACAGGATTCTTCCGCAGGATGGGCAGTTGGCCAGTTTTTGCGAACGCGCATTTTGTTGCAGGGCGGCGGTGATGGTCGCGCCGCACGACGCGCAGGAACTGTCGCTTACTTCAGCGATTGCCACACCACGCTTTTGTTGACGAAGGTTTTCGTAGATGAGGAGCATGTTGCTTTCGATTGGCGCCAGTGTTGCTTCGCGCTCCTCGGCAAGTTGTTCGAGTTTTATGGTCAATGCAGATTGATCTTCGATCAATTTTTTGTGCTCGCTTCCAAGTCGCGCCTGTATTAATTCCAATTTTGTTTTCGCATCTTGCAGGTTGTTTTCGGCATCTTCGGCTTTTATCATTGCTTCAAGTTCCCGTTCTTCCAATGAGGCAAGATGTTTTTTGAGTGACGCAATGTCTTTTTGCAAGTCTTGAAGTTCTTTTGGATTTTGCACCTTGCCGCCGTATAAACTGGACTCGGCCTGCTCCATCTTTATTTTTTGGGCTGTCACTTCAGCTTCCGCGTTTTTTACAGCGTGTTGAGCGTGATGGTGATCGGCTTGGGAGGTCTCCAGATGTTTGAGCGATCCGCGCAGTTCAGCGTCGTTTTCAAGTGTTTGACGGATGTTGTCCAATTGTGAACGTGCATGATCAATTTGGCGGTCTACCTGCTGCAGTCGGTGAAGTCCTAGCGATGCGCTCATAACTTGATTATATACGAAGTGCGAAAAAAAGACCCGTTTTCGTGCCTCTGGCGGAAAACGGGTCAAGGGGTTCTTTAACTGTAAGGTGTTTCTTATTGCACAGAAACATTAAAATAGTTGTAAACGGCTTTGGTCAGATCTCCAATTAATGGATTGGTGATGTCCCAAATATTGGTAACGGGGTGATATGTGTAGATCGACAGGACGAAATTTCCGCCGGGGGTGTATACGATTCCCACGTCACTGGTGTCACGGACGACGCCATCTGAAGCAGGCACGTAGCCATGTTTATGTGGCACGAGTGTGCCGTCTGGCACGCCGCCCTGGATCAACGAGCCGAGCTTATCCTGTGCCATGAAGTCAATCAGCAATTGACAAGTGTCCGGATTAACTTTGTCTGGAAATGCCGCAATAAGTGCGCCGCCGCTATTTTGAGCGCATTGATATATATCTGCGAGCAGTGATCCCATTTCGGATGGGGTGGTTTGGGAATATGGGTCAGGGTCGCTGGAGATGTCTGTGCGTGAATTGCCTGGGGTGACTGGTCGGGGTGAAAGAGGAGGAGCGCCGAGGTAGAAAAAACCATTAATGAATGTGCTATTTAAGCCGATTGTTTTCATGTCCTGTGTGACAATCAACGGACCGATGGCGGTGTTTATGCGCTCCAATACCAGGTCTGTTGCAGAATTATCTGACTTGCCCAGCACGCGTGAGATGATCTCGGTTGTTGTGGCGTCCAGGTTGCTTCCATGATTGATAAGGTAGGATGCAACAATGGATACTTTTATTGTGCTGGATGCCGTGAAAGCGATATCCGGCTCGACTGAAATTTCCTGTTTGTTATTAATTGCAAAATGGATTTCCTGTCCTGTTTGCAGGTCTGCCATATAGAATCCGATCAAACCGTCGAAATCGGAGACCGTTATTATTTGTTTGAGCAGGATTGCGAGTGTGTCAATTGTGGGTCTTGCGGCAGAACTGCGTGTGAATGTGAGTGCAACTGAGCGGTTTGTTGGTGAGCGAAGAGCGTCACCTATAAGAAGGACAGCACGGTCAATGTCAAGAGTCTGTCCGGGTTGTCCAGCCAGGAATGAGGTCCCGCCTGGGATTGGAATGGCTGGCGCGGGCGGCAGGTCGTAGCGTGTAGATATCTCGTTTTGCAGGTATTCTCGCAGACGTTCGTCTGAAATTGTGGCGCTTAAAGGAATTGTTGTTTCAGGTGGGGTACGATTCCATAGATAATCCCAAAATCCACCCCAGAAGGAATTGCCTGTACGACTGAGGTCGGCGGCGGCAAGCATGGTTTCGACATCGGGTTGAAATCCAACCACGGCTGGATCAATGTGAATGATTGCATCGTTGTATAGCATTTCAACTGGTGAGGTGTAAACTTCGAGTAATCTTTGAGATGCCTCAGTAGGCGTCAGTCCGCCAACTGACACGCCTGCGATGTTCATGCTGGCGGGGTAGTTGTTGCGTTGGCGGCTATAGCTGGTCAGGGAAACGATGCTGAGTACAAGCGCGGCAGTTAGAAAAAGAATGGATACACCCCGAAGGATGATGTTGGTGTTACGGTTTCTCATGCGGCCTCCAAAATAGTGACAAAAGTCAGCCAAAAAGTATAACACGCCCAAATGGAGTGTGTGCTAGAATTGACGTTAATTCTCGTTGTGACATTGCGAGGAGGGCATTTGCTCTCCGGCCCGGTGAGACAATTTCCTGTTGTTGGGAAAGCGCTTCGGCCAAGAACAAGAGTGCCTCGCAGCGACATTATCTCTTTGAACAAGGATAGTCAATGCTCCGCTCTTTCCTCATCTACTTATCCAAAGCCGCCTGGGCGCAAAACCTGGTTACAAATTGGAGTTTTGCCTGGCGCACCGCGTCCCGTTTTATAGCAGGCACCAAGCTGACCGATGCCATGCGTGTCGTCAAGGAATTAAATGCAAAGGGGATCAACGCCACGCTCGACCATCTCGGCGAGCACACCAGCACCCCCGAAGAATCACAACAGGCAACCGATGACATTTTTGCGACTCTCGATGCTCTCGGAACGGACTCGACAGCCCGCGGCAATGTCTCCATCAAACTGACTCAGATCGGGCTTGGACTCGACGAGAACCTGTGCGCCCAAAACCTGGAGAGAATCCTCGCTCGGGCAAAGCAAAATAAAACCTTCGTTCGTGTGGACATTGAAGACACTCCCTACACCGACAAAACAATCAACCTCTATTATCTCATGCGCGAAAAAGGCTACACAAATGTGGGCATGGCGGTGCAATCTTATCTTTTCCGCGCCGAAGCGGATACGCGCCGCCTGATTCAAGATAAGACAACCATTCGTTTGGTAAAGGGCGCTTACAAGGAACCGCCTGATAAGGCTTTCCCAAGCAAGGCAGATGTGGATGCAAACTACGATCTGCTGACAAAGATTTTGATTGACGCCTCCCTTGCCCATAAAACCATATTGTCAAAAGACGGCCGCATTCCCGCCATTCCCGGCATCGCTTCGCATGACGAGAAGCGTATCGCTTTTGCAAAACAATATGCTGAAAAAGTTGGGCTTCCGAAAGAGGGAATGGAATTTCAAATGCTTTATGGAATTCGGCGTGATTTGCAGGAGAGTCTCGTAAAGGAAGGATATGCCGTGCGCGTTTATGTCCCCTTCGGCACACATTGGTATCCATATTTTATGCGCCGCCTCGCCGAGCGCCCCGCAAATATCTGGTTCTTTATCACCAATTTCTTCAAAGGATAGTAGGTCACGTTTGCAACGTGACGACCACACACTTTACAGGCAGTCACTTCCCAAAGTGACTGCCTGTTGATTTACCCTGTTTCTTTCTTTTCACATACAGCAATTTTTCCACCTGCGCCACAATCTGCCCCTCCTGATCCAATACATCAACAGTGAATATCGGCTCGTATTTTTCGCCATTCGCTGAGGCTAAAATGATCTCATCCACCCGTTCCTGGGGAATATGAAAAGTGGCGGTGACATCGCTTCGCCCCGGCTTCACAAACTTGATACTGGCCGTCTTGTCCCAGACAATATAATCCTTCCCCAATTCACGCATCAAAATGAGCATGAACCATGGATCGCACATGGAGTACAGTGACCCGCCAAAATGCACGCCGACAATATTTCGGTTGAGCGGGGTTAGTTTCATTTCCACGCGAATGGTGCGCTCGTCAATGGTACGGGAGCGAATCCCTGCGCCCAAAAGCGGCGGATAAAAATTGATCAGTTTTTCTCGAAGAAGCATCCAATTAGTATTCATTTTCGGAATTATACGTCACGCTCTTTTGAAGTGACAAACTTTCCGCATCCCTGCTTTTTCGTTTACAATCCTGTCATGACGAAACCTCTCGCCCTAGTCACCGGCGGCGCGCACAGACTTGGCAAGGCCTTTGCCTTAACCCTTGCCCGCATGGGCTATTCCATCGCATTACATTACAACACATCTGAAAAAGCCGCGCAACAAACCAAAGTCGAACTCGAAGCGTTCGGCGCGCAAGTCCATTTACTCCAAGCCGACCTGACCCAGCCCGACCAAATCCATTCCCTATTTTCTGACCTTCGACCTTCGACCTTCAACCTGCTCGTCAACTCCGCCTCCATCATGCCAGTCGGCAATCCGCGTGAGCTTGAATTGCAGGATTGGGACTCCGCCCTCGACCTCAACCTGCGCGCTCCATTCCTTCTCGCACAGCAAGCCGCCAAACGCATGACCGCTGGCGGGCTGATCGTCAACATCACCGACATCGGCGCGCAAAAATCATGGAGTCGTTATCCTTCGTATTCGGTCAGCAAGGCAGGTTTGGAATCGCTCACGAAGTTACTTGCCCGCGCCCTTGCGCCGACCATTCGAGTCAATGCCATTGCGCCGGGGCTTGTCCTTCCATCGGATGTGGTCACGCAGGAACAATGGGATAAACTTGTCGAAAAACTTCCGCTCAAACGTGCCGCCACGCTCGATGAAATTACATTCACTCTGCAATTTCTCATCCACAACGAGTATATTACCGGGCAGACCATCGTCGTAGACGGCGGCTATTCGCTGGTATGACCTAATCCCTAATTACCAATTACCAATCTCTGATGACCTCTTTCAAAAAGCTCCTCCCCGACCTCCTCATCTCCCTTGCCCTGATCGCGGCTGTTATTTTCTACGCAACACGCTACGTTGATTTCACCATTCCGCCGTTTGAAGATGCCGCCATGCTCATGCGCTACGCCCAGCATTTTGCAGATGGTCACGGCATTGTTTGGAACATCGGCGAGCATCCTGTAGATGGCGCGACAGATTTTCTTTTTATGGCTGCCTCTGCCACCCTCATCAAACTTGGGTTGACGGTGGGGCAGGCAGTACGCGGCATTGGCTTCGCCTCACACCTGCTGACGGTCTTGCTCGTTTATTGGACGAATCGCCGCATCCACAAAGCCAATATTCCCTTCTCTGCATTAAGCGGACTTTATCTTGTCGTGGGGACTGGACTCTCCTACGTGTCGGCTTACTTCGGGACTCCATTCTTCGCCCTCGCCGCCGCCTCCACCTGGACTTTGGGGCTGGTGCTGATTCAAAAAGAGAATCCACGCTTTGGGCTGATCCTTGCCTTCGCCCTGAGCGGACTCATCACTGGACTCATTCGCCCCGAAGGAGTGATCCTTGCTTCGTTGATGTTGCTTGCCATCATCGTCATGCGCGGACTGAAAAACTCTGTTTCGATTATCGTCACTTTTGGCGTGGTCTTTCTTTTGTTAGGCGGCGCATACTTTATGTGGCGTTGGAATTACTTCGGTTATCCGCTTCCAAATCCGTTCTACAAAAAAGGCGGAAGCGGCTTGCATTGGGACTCATACAATGCTTCCTTACTGAATTTGTTGCGCTTATGCTTCCCGATTGCCATTACCTTCATCCTTGGCTTTCGTTCCCGCGAAACCACAAAACAGACGATTGCCTATCTCATTCCCATCCTCGGCTTTGCCGCCGCCTTCGTGTTGATCTCAGATGAAATGAACTACGGTGCGCGCTTTCAGTACGCACTTGTTCCCATTGCGCTGATGTCGTGGACTCCGCTTGTGCGCGGATTAAGTTTCTCGAAACAGGATCAACTGTCGGGTAGGGAAGGAGGCGTGTACTTCATCGCATTAACCGTTTTATCCGTCAGTCTTATCTATTATTCTTGGTATCAAAATTGTTTCCTCACATCCTATCAACAGACCTGCGCGCGCCCGTATGAACGTGATGGACGTTACGATATGGGCAAATTGCTTGCGGAGTATCGCGGCAAAGGCTACATGATAGCGACCACCGAAGCGGGGCTGCTTCCGTATTATTCCGGCTGGGACGCGATTGACACGTGGGGATTGAACGACCAATTCATCGCGCACAACGGCGGCTTGACAACGGAGTATCTCGACCAGTACAAGCCAGAGATCATCATGTTCCATGATTATTTTTCGCCGCTTGTGCCGCCCAAGTTGACCGAAGCCAATCTCGCGCAAAGATGGTTCAGCATGACCATCACAATGAAAGATTACGCCGAGGCGAATGGATATGTGTTGGCGGCGGTCTTTGGCGACAGTCCGTACGATACGCACTACTATTATGTGCGGACAGATTTTCCAGACAGCAAACGTTTGATCCAACAAATCTCAACGATGAAAAAATATTATTGGCCGACAACTGGAAAGAAATCAATTAATTACGCGGAATTCCAAGAACCGTGATTCGTATTGCGTGTTTCGTAATTACCAATTACCAATTACCAATTACCAATTATGCCAAGGAGAATCCCATGTCCGAAACTTTAGAACTTGCCGAAAAACTAAAAACCGAAGGCGAAAAATTTATCCGTATCTTCTCCGAATTGAAAGATGACCAGTGGCAGGCGGAGGTCTACACCGAAGGCGAAACGTGGACCATTCGCAACGTGCTTTCGCATTTTGTCACCTCCGAGCGTGGACTGGTAAAGTTGTTCGAGTCCATTCGCCAGGGCTGCACAGGTGCGGCGGACGATTTTTCGATTGACCGTTACAATGCCTCGCAACAGCAAAAAACAAAAGACCATCCTCCCGCCGAGCTACTCGAACAATACAAAGAAGTGCGCGGTAATTCGGTCAATTGGGTTTCAAGATTGAAAGATGACGAACTTGAAATTAAAGGCCGGCATCCATTTCTCGGTGAAACTACTTTGCGCGAAATGATAAAAATGTTGTATTTGCACAACCAAATCCATTACCGTGATTTGAAGAAAGTATTAAGTGTAAGAAGTAACGAGTAAAAAGTAACGAGTAAAAAGTAACGAGTAAAGAGCAAGTACGAAACACGCACCACGTAACATATTTTTATCCTTCATCCTTCATCCTTTCCCCCTATGACCCTCCCTCCCTTCAAACTCGAACGCTATTTTGCCAAATACGAATTCACCACCGAATTCCTGCTGTGTTCTTCAGACTGTGAAGCCATGTCCATTGCGGACTTGCTTGCCCTCGACGCTAATCCAGCGGGCGCGGCGGAGAAATTCCAATCCACCTGGCTGGGATACACCGAATCGCTGGGAAGCCCCGCGTTGCGAAAAGAGATTTGCAACCTTTACGCCACCATGCAGCCTGAGAATATCCTCGTCCACACTGGCGCGGAGGAGGCGATTTATCTCTTCATGCACGCCACGCTAAAAGAGAACGATCACATTATTGTCCACGCGCCGCATTATCAATCGTTGAGCGCAGTGGCAAAGGGAATTGGTTGTCAGGTCAGCCCGTGGCTGGCGCGTGAAGAAAACGATTGGGCGCTGGATTTGAACGAATTGCGCCATCTTATGCGGACAACTACCAAGGCTGTCATCATCAACACGCCGCACAATCCCACAGGTTATCTCATGTCTCGTGCGGACTTTGACGAACTGCATAAATTCGCACAGGAGAAAAAAATAATTCTCTTCTGTGACGAGGTTTATCGAGAATCAGAATATGACCCTGCTGACCGCCTCCCCGCTGGCTGTGACTACGGCGAACATGCGGTTTCACTTGGCGTCACTTCCAAAACGTATGGGCTGGCCGGTTTGCGAATCGGCTGGATCGCCACGAAGAACAAAAAAATCTACGAAAGCATGGCATCCCTCAAAGACTACACCACCATCTGCAACTCTGCGCCGAGTGAATTTCTCTCTGAAGTTGCCCTGCGCAACCGCCAAAAATTGATTGACCGCAACCTCGGCATCATCCAACACAACCTGATCATCATTGACCAACTTTTTGCTTCTTACTCCTCCCTTTTCGAATGGGTTCGTCCAAAGGCTGGCTCGATGGGATTTCCCAAACTGTTGAAAGACAACGTCGAAGATTTCTGTGATGACCTTGTCCGCAAGGCGGGCGTTTTACTTTTGCCCGGAACGATGTACGATGATTCAAGAAATCATTTTAGATTGGGTCTCGGCAGAAAGAATCTCCCGCAGGCTGTTGAACGATTGGAAAACTACTTGAAGAAGAAATAGCCGTTGTATTTTTCACCCTTCATCTTTGTTGAATGCTAAAACTCACCCGTCCCCTCCACCTCCTTCTCTCCGCCCTGACCTACACCCTCGGCGCGAGCATCCCTGCTTATCTTGGGAAACCCTTTCAGCCGCTGTCATTTTCGCTTGGGCTGGCAGGCGTGTTGCTCGCGCAGTTGAGCATGTCTCTGCTTGCCGAAGTTTTTCGTCCGCACAATGAACCGCTTGTTGAGAATGAAACTCCCCAACAAAAAGAAGCCCTGCGCAACAACATGCTTTACATTTCGATTGCCGCGCTTTCATCCAGCGCATTCATCGTGTATCTTCTTTACATCAATCAAGTTCTCGCCCTTCCTTCTTTCATTCTTTATTTTTTATCCTTTATCCTTGTCCTTGACTACGCCATCCCGCCCATCCGTTTGCTTGACCGCGGATTTGGCGAACTGACTCTCGCCGCGCATATTGCCTACGTCATTCCGTCCATTGGCTTTCTTCTGCAAGCCAAAGACAATCACCGCTTGCTCATTGTTCTTGTCATTCCGCTGACCGCGCTTGCGCTTGCATATTTTTTGATCGTCAACTTTACAACTTTTTCTTCCGACCAAAAATATCAACGCGCCACACTCCTGCGCCTGCTTACATGGGAACGCGCCGTGCCTTTGCATCACAGTCTGATTCTTTTCGCCTACGTTATTTTTGCCATAACCCTTTTACTCGGCTTTTCATTTCTTTGGACAGCCTTCCTCACGCTTCCCTTCGCCCTTTTGCAGATCACACTTCTTCGCAACATTTCACTGGGCGGCAAACCAAACTGGGTTTTGCTCAGCGCAACCGCCCTCGCCGTCTTCGGGCTGACAACTTATTTCATCACCCTCACCTTCTGGCTCCGATAAACCTTCAACCTGAAACTTGTAACCCGCCCCATGCCTGAATTTTTGACTCTCCTCCCCCCCGACCAAGCCCGCGACGAATTACTCTCGCACCTTGCCCCGCCGACAATTGATTCTGAATCGATAGGCATTGTCCACGCCTTGGGCAGATTCACTTCCGCCGACACATTCGCCCCGCACCCGTTGCCCGATTTCCCCCGCACCACCGTAGACGGTTATGCTGTCCGTGCGAGGGATACTTTTGGCGCGAGCGACTCGCTCCCCGCATATCTGAACTTGATCGGCGAAGTGCCGATGGGCGACACACCAGCCTTTGAATTGGGCGCAGGACAATGTGCGTTGATTCACACCGGCGGAATGTTGCCCAACGGCGCAGACGCGGCTGTTATGATCGAATACACACAACACATAGTAGGGGCGGAGCATCGCTCCGCCCCTACCGAAATTGAAATTTTCAAATCCGTTGCCGATGGCGAAAACGTGATCCGCATCGGCGAGGATGTGGCGCAAGGGCAACTGGTTATTCCAAAAGGCGCGCAGCTTCGTCCCGCAGAAATTGGCGGATTAATGGCGCTGGGAATTACGTCCATTCATGTTGTGAAAAAGCCGCGTGTGGGTTTGATCTCCACCGGCGATGAAGTGATTGACCCAGGTCAAACACCGCGCCCGGGACAGGTGCGCGATATTAATTCATATACCCTCGGCGCGCTGGTTGAAAAATGCGGAGGCGCAGCGATTCGCTATGGGATTTTTAGCGACCAGTTTCAGGTGTTGAAAGAGGCGGCGGCGAAGGCGCTATCCGAATGTGACGTGCTCATCATCACCGCAGGCTCATCCGCATCCACAAGAGATATGACCGCCGATGTTATTCGCACACTGGGCGAGCCAGGCGTGCTGGTTCATGGCATCAATACCCGCCCCGGCAAGCCGACCATCTTGGGTGTGTGCAATGGCAAAGCGGTGATTGGCTTGCCGGGCAACCCCGTCAGCGCGTTGGTCAATGGATATTTATTCGTCGTGCCGGTGATCGAAAAATTATTGGGCGCGCTGCCAAAACCAAAGGCGACCGTTCAGGCAACGCTGACCGTTAATCTTCCATCCCAAGCCGGGCGCGAAGATTGGTGGCCTGTAAAACTAACCACAACACGTAACACGCAATATGCTGACCCCATCTTTGGAAAATCGAACCTCATCTTTACCCTCGCCGCTGCCGACGGATTGCTTCGTATTCATTCCGATGCGACAGGGCTGAGTGCGGGCGAAATTGTGGAAGTTGTGCTGGTTTAGAAAGGAGTGTGCCGTGAATAACAATCGAAAAGAATCGCGTAAAAAATTGATGGCGTTTACACCCGTGTATGAACTGCTTCACAAGAAATTGATCGGCTATATTGGCGACCTGACCTTGAAAGGCGTGATGGTGATTGGTGAAAATCCAATTGAAGTGGATAGGAACTTCACACTTGGGATCGAATTTCCCGAAGGCGCGGTTGGGGCATCCACCACGCGAATTGTCATGCCTTCGCGCGCGGCATGGTGCCGGAATGACGACAGCCCGCAATATTTCAATATCGGTTTTGAGTTTTTGGAGGTGTCGCCGGAAAACATAAAGGTGATCGATGCAGTTCTGGTCAGGTATCAGTTTCGCACTGTTTCGACTCTCTCGGATTTGGAATTTTGATCTTTCTGAAATGATATCAACCCATTTAATTTGCGCGGCGGATCATCTCCCCGCGCAAATCTTGCGCTTATGCCTTTGCAATGATTCAATTTTCCATACGCCATATAATTCATTTATTCGTTTTCAAGGATGCAGTTCATGACCTTTGAATATTCCCCTTACATTTTGCCTTTGCTTGCAGCCGCATTTATTTCAGCGACGGTAGCCATATACACATGGCTGCATCGTTCGGCAACCGGCGCCCCGGCGTTGTTCCTGCTGTCGCTTGCTGTTTTCGAGTGGACCGTTGGATACTCGCTGGAGATCACTGGCGTTGGTCTTGAGACAAAATATTTTTGGGGAGTGATTGAATATATCGGTATTGCCTTTGCCCCATATGGCTGGTTGATATTTTCAATTACATACAGTGGACAGACACAGAAAATATCCCGCCACTTTTTGGGTCTCACCGCGCTTGTTCCGTCCATTACAGTCTTGCTTGCGTTAACCACCAAATGGCATGGGTTGATCTGGAGTGAATACCATATTGATCGGCAGGGTGCATTTTCGGCAATAGACGCGACTTATGGTACCTGGTTTTGGGTGCATTTTTCCTATTCCTATATTATTCTTTTGATCGGCACAATTTTACTGGGTCGTGTTCTATGGCGCAGGCAGGAGGAAATGTATCGCGGGCAGAGCGCCGCCATGCTGGTTGCTGTCATTGCCCCGTGGATCGGTAATGTGCTTTTTCTCTCGGGCAACAGCCCCATTAAATATCTGGATCTGACTCCGTTTGCGTTCACCGTTTCTGTGGCTGCGGTGGCATGGGCGATCTTTGGTTTTCGTCTTGTGGATATCGCCCCATTGGCGCGTGACCGAGTGGTTGATTCCATGCGCGAAGGCATGATCGTACTTGATGTGCGCGGAAATATCGTGGATATCAATGCCGCTGCGGCGCGCATGATCGGCGTTTCGGTTACGAATGCGATTGGCAAGCATGCCGTAGATGTCTTTTCTCCCTGGGCTAATCTGGTCGAAAGATTCCGCAATGTAATGGAAGCGAAGGATGAAATATTTGTGGGGACTGGCGAAGCGAAGAGGCATTTTGAAGTGCGACTCTCCCCATTACAAGACCCGCAGGGTCAACTTGTGGGACGTGTCATCCTGTTGCGTGCCATGGATGGCGACGTGTTGTTGCCTCGCTTTGCACCCTCACAGTCTTTGCCTCCTGCAGATGATAATGCGGAAGAACAAAATGGCGTGCGCGCGGAAAATGGAATAATTTCGCTATGGCACGCCTTGACCGGCTATTTTTTCGTGCAAATAAAAAACGATATCTCCGTCCCGGTTGGAATCAACCCGGTCTGGTATAAGACCCGCGAGCGAATCTTCACTGTTGGCGCGAGAATCGTATCGAGTCTTGGACTAATCGCGATTTTTGTTGCCCCGCGCAATTCCTTTTCGACTCTCGTCAGCCTGGTATTTGCCGCACTTATCGTTGTCCTTTGGGGGTTGGGTGTTGCTCGAAGTGTCAGGTATGAACTTCGAGTAATGGGATTTCTTGTGTTGGTCTATGGTTTTGCGCTCGTAGAGACATTGAATTTCGGTTTTTCAGTGGAAAGTTTTATCTTCTTCTTGAGTTTTGTCATCATCGCCTCAGTGCTGACCTCACGTCGCGGCGCAGTCCGTGCGTTGGTGGTTGCGATTGTCTCGTTGAGTGTGTTTTCAATTTTATTCAATTTCGGAGCTTTTATTCCCCTGATGAAAGTGCCCGAAGGCGTTTATGTTTCCGAAGCGGGGTTCAGCAGTTTGTTGGTATTTGTCGCCAGTTCACTGGCAACTGCAACATTTATCGTCATTCTGCTGGAGAATTTGAACGCTGCCTGGCAAAAGGAAGAACAGGCCTCAAATCTATTGAGACAGGAACGTGACCTGCTTGAACAGCGCGTGGAGGAACGTACCCATGACGTATCCGAAGCGCGCGATCAGGCCGTTATTGTCAGCGGGCAACTGCGCAAATATTACCGCGCCATCGAGCAGAGCGGCAATGCCATTGTCATTACTGACACCAAAGGAAATATCGAATACATCAATCCCAGATTTGAGCAATCCACAGGATATGCCGCCTCAGAAGTCCTGGGTAGAAACCCGCGCTTCCTAAAATCAGGCAGGCAGTCTGCAGGGTTTTACGCCCAATTATGGGAGACAATCTCCTCTGGAAATATCTGGAAGGGTGAATTTCTCAACAAGCGTAAAAACGGCTCGTTTTATTGGGAATCGGCCACCATTGCTCCGGTGTTGGATCATAATGGGGCGATAACCAATTATGTCGCGGTCAAAGAAGATATTACTGCGCGGCGTCAAGTGGAAGAACAATTACAAAGACTCTCGCAGGCAGTGGAGCAGAGTGGTAATACGGTCATTATGATGGATAAAAACGGCATGATCGAATACGTCAACCCGAAATTTACCGAAGTGACGGGCTATTCTCCTGTGGACGCGATTGGTAAATCTCCCATTACCTTGATGAACAGACTTGATGGCGAGCCGGACTTTAGTCAGGATGAATGGTGGCTGACCGTAAATGCGGGGCATACCTGGCACGGAGAATTCTGCAACCATCGCAAGGACGGCGTTGTTTTTTGGGAGTATGCCACCATCGCCCCGGTGCATAATCGCGAAGGCGAATTAATCAACTTTGTGGAAATCAAACAAGATATTACCGAACAAAAGATTTTGCAGGATCAGTTGCAAAATCAAAACGACTATCTGTCCATTTTGCACCAGATCACACTGGACTTGCTCAATCGCCGCGAGCTCAAAGACCTCCTGCGGGTGATCGTGGACCGTTCTGCCATATTGTTGGATGCGCCATTTAGTGAGTTGATGCTTGAAGACGATGGGGCTTTGGTGGTGGAGGCATTCACAGATAACCAGCCCAGCCTGAAAGGTGATCTTGTTGTGCGTGGGCAGGCGCTGCTTTCATGGCAGGCTTTTGATACCCATCAGCCGGTCATTCTTGAAGATTATTCCACCTGGGAGCACAGGCGCGCGATATATGATTCCCATCCATTGCACGCCACGGCTGATTTTCCCGTTATGGCGGGAGATCGTTGTTTGGGTGTTCTCGCCCTGGGTCGTTCCGAACCTGGTTATAAATTTACCCTGGAGCAGATCGAAACAGGGATTTTGTTCGCGCGTCTTGTCGCGCTCGTATTGGATAACGCCAACCTGTACGAATCTGCCATGAACGAAATTACCGAGCGCGAGCGTACGCAAGTCTCGTTACAGCGCTCACATCAACAACAGAAGGTGGTCAATTCATTGTTGAAGATCAGCCTTGTAGACAGGTCTATGGATGAAATCCTGGGCGCGATTCTGGATGAATTCCTTTCCATCAAATGGCTGACCATTTATCCGAAGTGTGGTTTTTTTCTTTTCAATGAACAGACTAATAAGCTCGACTTGCGTGTCCACCGTAACCTTGCGCCTGATTTGCTGGTCAAGTGTTCATATATCGCATTGGGACAATGCCTATGCGGACGTGCCGCACTCAGCCGCCAGATCGATTTTTCCAGTTGTTTGGATGACCGTCACGAGATCCGCTACGAGGGAATACAGGAACACGGGCATTATAATATTCCCATCTTGCAGGGGGATCGTATTTTAGGCGTCATTGTTTTATATCTTCCGCATGGTTATCAAACCACGGAAGATGACATGACATTCCTGCGTACATCCGCTGACGCGGTTTCGGTTGTTTTACAGCGCAAACAAGCCGAAATGCTGCTGCTTGAAAGTGAAATGCGTTTCCGTCAGATCGTGGAAAACGCCAGCGACATTATCTATCGCGCCGATACAAATGGAAATTTCACTTACGCCAACCCCTCCGCATTGAAGTTGATGGGGTTTGCCTGTGAACAGGATGTGCTTGGCAGGAATTATCTTGACCTGACCACGCCCGATTTCCGACATGGATTAAAGCGGTTTTACGATTATCAATACTTAAGCAAGACAAAAAGCACATATTACGAATTTCCCGCAGTAACCACAGATGGGCGTATTGTTTGGGTTGGACAAAATGTGCAGCTCATTATGGATGGCGGACAGATCGTTGGCTTTCAGGCTGTGGGGCGCGACGTTACACAACTCAAACAGGCGCAGGAGGCCCTTTCCCTCTCGCGCGATCAGGCATTGGATGCGAGCCGTTTCAAGAGTCAGTTGCTGTCGAGGGTAAGCCATGAACTTCGCACACCGCTGGGAGGCATCCTCGGATACGCAGAATTGCTTCAATATGAGTCCTTCGGTTCGCTTCTCGAAAAGCAGCATAATGCCATCAAAAACATCATTGAAAGCACGCATTATCTCACCAGCATTGTCGACGACCTGCTCGACGAATCTCAGATCGAATCCAAATCGCTCAGCCTGCATAACGAATACTTTAATCCCGTTGATCTGTTTGAAAAAGTGAACCGCACCATGGTTCCGCTTACTGAAAAAAAAGGATTGGACTTCCGCGTTGAAATTTCACCTGACCTGCCCGGCGAACTCTACGGCGATGTCAACCGCCTGCAACAAGTGATCATTAATCTGACAGGCAACGCCGTCAAGTTTACAAGAGAGGGGGAAGTCAGTATCATTGTTGCGCGCCCCGAGCCTGCTCAATGGTCGATTGAAGTGCGCGACACCGGCGCGGGTATCACACTAGAGGATCAGCGGAATATCTTCGAGCCTTTCCGTCAGGTGAATAACTCGATCACCCGTGAAAATCGCGGCTCAGGGTTGGGACTTGCCATTACCAAACAGCTCGTTGAGATTATGGGCGGGCGTATTGTTCTTGAAAGCGAGATCGGAATAGGAAGCAATTTCACTGTTGTATTACCCATAATAAATGCCCCTGGAGAATAGTTATGCAACAACCTTATGCTCTTATCATCGAAGACGATCCGAAGTTAGGCACGATCTTTCAGACCGCCTTGCAACAGGCGGAATTTGATACCGATCTTGATGAAGACGGGAACCATTATCGCGCATTTCTGGACGCCCGTCGGCCTGATCTTGTCATCCTTGACCTTCATCTCCCGTATGCATTTGGCGGCGATATCCTGACGGACATCCGCGCTAAATACCCCGACACAGTTGTTGCGGTTGTCACCGCTGATTTTATAAAAGCAAAGACGCTCACCGGACAAGCCGATCATATTCTTATTAAGCCCGTAAGTGTCGCCAGTTTATTAAGGCTCGCGGAATCGATACGGAAAACTTTATGACCAATCCTCTTGTTTTGATTATTGAAGACGACCCCCAAATCAACCAGGTTTTTATGCTTGCATTGAGCGACACCTTTGAAGTTGAATCCGTCACTGATGGCGCGCAGGCTTTGGTTCGGCTTTCGGAAGATAATATTCCCCATCTTATTATTTTGGATGTCAACCTGCCGGGAGCGTCGGGAGCGAAAATCCTTCAAATTATTCGCGCCGATTCTCGTTTTAGCGCGACCCGAATTATTCTCGCCACAGCCGATTCGCGTAAGGCTGATGAACTTCAAGACAAAGCGGATATTGTCCTGCTGAAACCCATCAGCGTCATGCAACTTCGTGAACTCGCCAATCGCTTGAAATAGTCAGATACGCAACACGAAACAAGCAACATATTTCTCACTGGAAACCGATGACCTTCCTCACCTCCCTCTCCCAACCTCGTCAACTCATTCTCGATGGCGCAACAGGCACTGAACTTAACCGTCGTGGCGTGGATACCGGCTTGCCGCTTTGGTCAGCCAACGCCTTGCTAAATGATCGCGATGCGAAAATTTTGCAAGATATTCATGAAGATTACCTTAGCGCCGGCGCAGACATCATTACCACCAATACCTTCCGCACACATCGCCGCGCGCTTGCTCCCAGCGGCAACGCAGACCATGCTCCCGAACTCACGTGCCGCGCCGTGGATATTGCCCGCGCCGCGATTGTCAGCGTCAAGTCTGATTCTCCAAAATTTGTCGCAGGCTCCATCTCCACGCTTGAAGATTGCTACCGCCCCGACCTTGTCCCGCCAGATGATGCGCTCCGCGCCGAGCACTCCGAGCGGGTTCGTCACCTCGTTGCGTGCGGCGTGGACTTGGTTCTGATCGAAACGATAAATACAACGCGCGAAGCGATCATTATTGCGAAACTTGCTGTTGTCACGGGCACGCCTGTTGTCGTCAGCTTTGTCTGTGATCGCGAAGGCAAAATCCTATCGGGTGAAACTCTCACTGAAGCGGCGAACCAACTCCTCCCGTTGGGAATTTCCGCCATCGGCGTCAACTGTGGACCTACTCCCAATCTCGCCAAGCCGCTTGCTGAGTTGCAATCTGCCTGTGGAAAAGATTTCCCTTTGATCGCCTACGGCAATATCGGTTATGCCGATGAAAAAGTTGGCTGGGTTAACACCGATTCTGAAAATCCAAAAGCATATTGCGAACACGCATTGCATTGGCCGGTAAAGATCGTCGGCGGATGCTGTGGTACCACGCCCGAGCATATTGTCCAACTGAAATCTGCTTTGAAATAGAACTACTTCAAGTACGAATCAAAGAACTCGATCGTCCGTCGCATGGCGGTTGAAAAGTTTGCGGAAATATTGTGGTTGTCGCCTTCATAGGTATATAGATTTGCGGTTTGACCTGCGTCACGCGCCAACTCGGCAAGGCGGATGGAAAACTCCAGAGGCACATCTTCATCCTCGGTTCCGTGATGCAATTCCAGCGGACCGGAAAGGTCGGTGAGATACGACGTGGCTGAGACCGAATCCCAGAACACAGGATTTTCTTCCGGCGTGCCGAAATCCTCAATCCATGTTGTGCGCCAGCCAACGCCGCGCGAACTGGGTGAAGGGGTAAATGAGCCCGTGCGCCGCCAGTTGTAAAGCAGGTCGGGATATGATGCCACCACGCCCGCCCAGATCACGCCAACTTTGACATCCTTTGAAATAACCATCGTTCGCAGGGTGAGAAAGCCTCCCATCGAATGTCCCCACATCCCGATCTTTTCAGGATTTACTTCAGGCAATTGCTTGATGGATGCAACCGCATTTAATACATCCATTTGATAGCCTGTGCTGCCATACGCGCCGGTTGCATTCCCTTCGGACGCATCATGCCCGCGATAGTCAATGCGGAGGACGACATAACCCGCTTTGGCAATTTCATCCACATAGGCGATATATCTTTCCGTGGTTCGGTAAACATCGGGCGGAATATATCCATGATTGAACACAATGGCGGGCCAACCACCCTCGGGCATGTCGCCTTCTGGAATGGTAAGCAGCGCATAGATCTTCAAGCCTTCTGAAAGATAATAGGCATAATAACGGCGGTAATTTAATCCCTTGCTCAATTCTTTCACGATGGTAATTTCACTACCGGGATAATTGCCCGCCCTCAATGCAACGATGCTCATCGGGTGTGGGATGGGTGTTGCGGTGGGAATTGGCGTGGATGTATGAGTTGATGTTGGGATAAAAGTATTCGTTGCTGTGGCAGTTTCAGTAAGCCGAATGGGTGTGTTTGCAGGGACTCTAGCCTGTTGCGCCGCACAGGCGGTTATCACCAGGGTGGTAATTATCAAAACCAATAAAGTTTTTTTCATCAGAGAACTCCTTCCCCATTAAGAAAACAACAGGAGGCGGATTATTACCGCCTCCTGTTTACCAATTACCAATTACTTAAAACTACGCCTTCGCTGCCGCTTCCTGCTCTCTCAACTTCTCTGTCGCGCGGAAATATTTTAGGTAGCGTATTGAATTCGCATCCTTGCTCAAAAGCAAATCCGTGGCGCGGATCGTGCTGCCCAGTTTGATCGGATCGGTGATCGAGCAGGTCGCGCCCATTTGCATGGCAAGCGAAAGGAACGCGCTGTTTACTGCATGTCGGTCGGGCAATCCAAACGAAACATTGCTTGCGCCGAGGTTGATATTTACGCCATATTCCTTGATGATCAATTCAATGGTCTTGAGCGTGATCAATGCGGCGTTGCTGTCATGTCCCACTGTCATCACCAGCGGATCAATGATAATGTCTTCAACCGGAATTCCCATCTTTGCGGCGCGTTCGATGATCCTGCCTGCTACAGCCAGTCGTTCTTCCGCAGTCTTTGGAATTCCTTCTTCGCCAATCGTCAAACCGATGACTGCCGCGCCTCGTGCCTTAACGATGGGCAGGACAGCGCTCAACTGCTTGTCTTCCCCATTGACAGAGTTCACCAGTGGTTTGCCTGTCGCGGCATTGAGTCCCGCTTCGAGAATCTTCGGGTCGTTTGAGTCAATGCACAGCGGAACATCCACCACTGATTTGATGGCTTCAACCACAAGGGGAATGATCGCCACTTCATCGATTTGCGGGTGCCCGACATTTACATCCAAGACATCTGCGCCCCACGCGACCTGTCTTAATGCAAGTTGCTTGACGTAATCCATGTTGCCGTCCACAAGAGCCTGTCCCAACTTTTTAATGCCCGTTGGGTTGATCTTCTCGCCGATGATGACAAATGGCTTGTCAATGCCGATGGTAACTTCTTTCTTTTCCGATTTTAGAATTGTGTACATAGTGTCCTCCGAAAAATATTTATGTCATTGCAAGTAGGTCACGCTTTCAGCGTGACTCTACTATAATTTCAACAACTTCATTGCCGTTTCAACCAACATCGCCGTGCCGATTGGCAGGGCACGTTCGTCCAGATCAAACTTGGGGTGATGCAAAGAGTAGCCTTCGTGACCTTTCTTCTGCACGCCCAGCATGAACATTGCGCCAGGGGCTATGTCTAAAAATGATCCAAAGTCTTCCGCGCCCAGCGATTTTTCCAACTCTTGCACATTTTCCCTGCCAAGCATGGCTACGCCAAGTTTTTCGATCTCGGCGGATACCTTCTCTTCGTTGATCATCGGCAGTCCGCCGATCTCAAACTTGAGATCGTAGTTGCCGCCTAACGCCTTTGCCACTTCAAACGCGCGCGCAATCTCAGCATGGATTTGTTTTTGTACCGCCACGTCAGTATAGCGCAAAGTGCCCGTAAGTTTCACGCTTTGCGGAATTACATTTTCTGTAAAACCGCCGTTGATCGATCCAATGCTTACCACGGCTGGCTGAAATGGATTGAGCCTGCGCGAGACAATTCCATTCAACGCAAAAATGACATGCGCCAGCAGAAAGAAAGGATCAACCGTTTCATGCGGATACGCGCCATGCCCGCCTTTGCCTTCGATCACGCCGAACCACGAATCGACTCCGCCCGAAGCAGGACCCGCGCTGATGCTCATTGTTCCGACAGGCTGAGTTGGGTCAATGTGCTGCGCGATGACAAAGTCCACGCCATCCATTGCGCCGTCTTCAACCATGCGCTGCGCGCCGCTCTTGCCTTCCGCATCCGCGGATTCTTCGCTGGGTTGAAACAAAAAGCGAACTCGCCCGTTGAATTTTTCTTTTGTCAGTAATTGCGCCGCACCCAAAGCCATCGCGGTATGCGAATCATGTCCGCAAGCGTGCATTTTACCGTCTATTTGTGATCTGAACTCAGTCTCGTTCAACTCTTGCAGCGGCAGAGCATCCATGTCCGCGCGGATGGCGACCATTTTTCCGCCTTCGCCAATATCCGCAACCACGCCAGTTTTCCCAACCCCGCGCCTGACTCTGTACCCCATCTTCTCCAACTCTGTGGCAACGATCCCCGCTGTGCGCTGAACATCGAAGCCAAGCTCAGGATGCATATGAAAATCGCGCCGCCACTCAATGATCTCTTCTGAAATTCCGTGCGCTTGTTTTAACATTTTCTTCTTCCTCTAAAAAATTTTTGAACCACAGATGACTCTACTGCAAAAAGGGCAAACTTACCGCGAAGAGGCGAAGCCCACGAAGAATTTTGATAATTGCGAAGGAAGTTCTCAAGATTCTTAATGCAAACCTTCTAAATCTTC
>DYDH01000216.1 GCA_020717985.1 Herpetosiphon sp.
AAACACAATAAATTCATTCAAAACAAACCCAGGGCATTATGTAGGCATGTTATCGGATCAAAAGTTCAGGATTTTTTGCTGGAGAGATTGGTTTTGTATGTTGTGCCATTTGCAAACTGTCCCACTTGGAAGCATAAGTTTGCCAAAGCGGCAAACTTATGGGTTTAGTTACACCCCATGTCACTTTACCCATAGTTTTGCCGCGACTGGAAGCATAGTAGTGCCGCAATTTACTCGTGCAGGATGGTCAAAATCCAGAAAATAATCAAGAGGCTGAAAGCATAGTTTTGCCAGGAGTAAATTCTGGAACCATAGTTTTGCCGAAAATATTTTTGGCATTTATTGCGAAATCAGCCTTTTTCGTTATCCAGTAAGAGAAACACAGCGGTATTTAACGCTTCACTATTTTTTTGCCCACATTTACGGATTGAACAATTAGATTTTCGCTGGAATTGAGGCATGTTTCATTTTCAAAAAAAACCACCTGGAAGCATAGTTTTGCCCAAACGGCAAAACTATGGGTTTAGTTACACCCCAAAATAATTGCTTAAAGTGCAATCGCCCAGGGCGAGGGGGGCGCCCTGAACGATTGCAAATTCATTGTACCAAACGTTTCACAGGTTGGCAAATGCCTTGTGAAATCGTTCTGACTTAAACAAAAATAGCGAGGCTCGTGGCCTCGCTATTGTATTTCTGTTACTGCATTCTGCGCGGAATTAACAGCGCCCAAGCCGCAGCCAACTCGCGGAGATTGTCCACGTGAACAAAGTTGGATGCAAAGGATTGGATGGTCGCTTCGATCTGCGCGACGTTCGTGGGCAGGTTCCTGCGGACCTGCAACAACACCGCCGAAGTGCGCTTTCTTCCTGATGGAAGGATCGCCTTGGGCGGATATCCGTTGCCGTCGGTCAGCAGCACGACGCGATGAGTTGGAAACGTCTGCCAGACATGCGGCAACCAGGAGAAATCCGTGTCCTCCCCTCTTGCTTCGATGAGAGAGATCGAACTGAGGCTGGTCGCAAACAGCAGCTCTGCGGAGAAATCGGGCGCGTGCCACAACTGCTCGGCAAAGACCGCCGCCCGCACATCCCCGCCCGTCGAGCGGATCGCCTGCGCAATGGCTTGCGCCGCCTGCATGGCAGCCTTCCAGGGCGCATTGTCATTCACACCCATCGAGCCTGACCAATCAACGACCAGGACGATCTTCGTTTGAGGAGACTGCTTGCCCTTGATGGGAGCAGGCATCGTGAAAGGCATCGGATCGCCGCGCAGGGCGGACAGGCGGTTCAGCCTGCCGGGAGCCATGATGACCCCGCTCCCGTGTGGCATGTTCCAACGCTTTTGCAGGGTACGGCTCAGCGCGAGAGTCTCCGCCGAAGCGGGATTGTGCCCGCTGGGTCTTTCCTCGACTACAGTTGCCGAGGCTCTGTCCGTATCCGTCTTCAAATCCTCCAAAAGATTGCGAACGACATCCATGCCATCGCCGCCACTCTTGAGACTGTCGAGCGGATTTCTGATTCCAAAGATTACACTTGGCTGACATAATTCGGGGAAATCAACCGCCAACTTCTCGATATACCCAGGCAGTCCCGTGCAGGAAGTGCTTACTACACAGTCAACCCTTTCCACGAGCGCAGTAATTCGACTCTCGTCAATCTTGCGGTTGCGCGTGATTTTGCGTTGAATCAAGGCGTAGGGTGAACTGAAAGAGGTTTCCGTGTCCACGCAAAAACGCCCAAAGAGCAGGGCTGCGTCCGCAGCTTGCAAGAAGTCAGACGCTTCCTTGTACAGTTTTTCATAGTCTGACTTGTGAGCATCACGCACTACCGCGCGCACCGCTTCGAGCGGCACGGCGAAGAGCGGAAAGATGACAGGCACAAGATGTTCAAGATGAACATCGAGGACGATATTCACGATGTCGTGATGAAGTCCTGTCTTTTTCTCCACCTCCGTGATTGCCTTGAGCGGCTGCAGCCAATGCCCGACTTCATGTGCGAGCAAGCCGATGAAGACCTGTACGCTTCGCGTTTCACCCAGTCGAATTCCGAGGAACTCTTCGGGCAATCGGATCCAGGTTTTGCCATCGGTGGAGGCGGTATCGTCTTTTGCAATGACCAGGCGCGGGGACAGGAACGATGCGAGATCTCCAAGCAAGGCGCTGGAGATCAAATTGAGAACCGCTTGCAGCTCGTTCATGACTTCGCTCCGAGATTGCCAAGCAAAGTCTCGAAGCCCTTCGCCGCAGCGGGATCGAGCGCCATCAGGCGGTTGGTGTAGCGGGAGAGGATGGCAGGATCATCCGCGCTTTGAGCGCGGGCGAGTTCGCCATACTCGATCGGGAGCGGCAAGGAGCCGTCCGCAGTCCCCTTCCAACTCAGGTCAATCGCGGCGCGTGTCTTTTGAGAGAAGAGCCCTGCCACGCTGTTATCGAAGCCCACCATGATCGGCACAGTGCGCCGCACCAGGGCGGGGTCGGGGACATTGCCCCAGGGGTTGGCAGCCAGCACAATCGAGACTGATTCGGCAGGCGCCCATTCATCGCCCCAGAACGGAGCGGATGTGGCACGGATCGCGCCGTCGTGCGAGATACCCATGACCCGCGTGATCTCTGCGGGGATGGGAAGCAGAAGCCGCATGAGCGACTCCTGTGCGCGGGAGTTATAGCGCAGGAACTCATCCAGAAAAAGCAGGACGGGTTCGTCCATCTCACGCGCGTGTGTCAGCGCGTTTCCAATCGGACCGGGCATGCGTTTTCCGCTCGGCATTTCCACGCCCACCAGATCAGAATCAGTGAATGAGTCTGCGCCTGCATGTTCTATCAACAGGCTTTGGGTCGCAAGCGCAACCTGGCGAATCGCGGAGGTCTTGCCCACGCCGGTCGGTCCCAAGAGGAACGGGACATAGCCTTCTTTGAGAACAGCGAGCACGTTCTCAGCCAGGCTTGAAACAGCCTTTGAGATTTCACGCCTGACGCATTCGTTGAAATCTTCGACCTGTTCGACACTTTGCTTTTCTTCTTTTGTCGGAAAAACAATGTCAGCACTGATGGGTTTCAGGCTGGTTGCGGCAAACAGGTCGCCGCTGTGAATCGCCGTGCTCAGCAGGTGCTTACACAGCAGGTTGGAGTAGCGTCCCCGATCTGCCCAGTCGGGGCAGGTGCAGGAGGGGCGGATTATGGCGTCGTCGCCGCGCGGGGTGATTTCCCAGCGCACGGCATACGAGTGCATGGTCGTTTCCACAACCGTGTCGCCGTTGGGTTTGCTTTCGACGTTGGGTTGGGCAGCACGAATATCATTGGCGCGTTTCAGTCGCGCCTGGTCTACTTTGAAGCCAGCAAATTGATTGGCTTTGAGCCATTCATAAAGATTCATGGAAGTTCCTCCTCCGCGTGATAAGGCGCGGATGTTTGATGAAGTTCAGGTTTCTGATGTCTCTAATAGAATGAGGCATCAGAGGTTTTTCCTAAAAGGGAATGGAAACAAGGTCAGGACATACGCGGTCGCAGATCATTTCAAGCGCCGCGATGAGTTTGTCGTTCAATTCGCTGGAATGAAGAAGCGCCTCGTCCACGCGGGCATCGGGCGATTCTTCCTGCGTGACTTTGCACACAGGGCAATCCTCTTCGAGACAGGTGCGGATGTAACTCTCGTTGCATTCGCAGTCCCAGAAGAGTGGCGTGGTATAGAAAATATCGCGCCCGATGTTGTGTTGTTCGATCAGTACAAGTCTGGGTTTAGATGGACTCATGGCTGACTTCCTGCGCGTTGCGCGCTGATGTGAGCGCGATGTTTCCAGTAATGGGACGTGCCGCTGGGACAGACCCAGCCCGCTCCGCGATGAGGAGAACTGAGCGACATGTCGCTGGCAGTTTTTGCGTTGCAGATGGGACACGTTGAGGGTCGAACGGGGAAGTAGCCAAACGGGGGACGGTCAGCGCGTTTGCCGCCTTCCTTGAGATAGGCGCGCACAGCATCCACGGCGGGGCACGAATGACCCAGGTCGCAGTTACACTCTGCGTTAATGCCCACATAGTGATACTGCGGACGGACGTGACTGCCGAGGTCAACGGCATAGAAATAGCCTGTCAGCCTGACGGACGCCGGTTCCTGGCGAATGGTGATTGTCGCGGGGGAACGGGTAATGGTTTGTTGCATTTTGCATACCTCCTAAGTGGTGAAAAGTAAAAAGTGAGAATTAGGAATACAAAAGACCGCTGATCCATTTAGATCAACGGTCTTTTTATAGTGAGTATTGTTGGCGCTATCTTGGCAAATACACGCGCACGGGAATGTTTAAATCTTCCAGGTGTTTCTCGATCAACGGCTGGACATCCCGCCAGGGCAGACCGCCCAAGCCGCAGCCCAGAGCAGGCAGCGCGAGGGACTTGATCCACAAGGTTGGGACGAGCTGTCGCAGGTCGGACAATCCGTCTTCGATCCACATGAGTTCGGAACGCTTTTGCGGAATGATCTTGGTGGGAAAACATAGGAAGAGACGATTGGGAGCGGAGATCACCGGTAGGACTTCACCAATGCTGAAACGTTTGTCCTTGCAGACAATGCCATATAGGTGATGTTCATCGGGATATTGGATCTTCCACTGTCGGGCAAGTCCAGCGCCCGCGATGCCCATCGTGTTGACGGGGATGACGATTGCTTTGGACTCGTCGGTCAGGATGTTTCCAGAAGTGATGTAAGTGATGGTCATGGGGCATACCTCTTGAATTGGAGTTGGCGGACTAAAAAATAGGCCGCTTCGCTTGTTCACCTGGAAAGATGAACATGCAAAGCGGTCGGTTTCGGACTTAACTACTCCATAACTACTTGTTAACTACTCCGAAAAAAGTAGTTATGTCCAAACCAAAATAAAGAGGAAGGCTTGTGGCCTTCCTCGCTTTGAAACTTTATTCACTGCTGGGTCATCCGCACGTTTTGTTTAGCGGCGTGAACACCATAGTGATATTTCCATGCGGCTGGGTAAAACATGGACAATCGATCATCCAAATCACCCATATAAATACCTGGCATCCCCGCAACTAATTCGGGGTAATTACCGCAATGACGATTGCCTCCAAGCCAAACGGCAGGCACGCCATTGGCTTTCAATTCTTCAACCATTTGCTCGAAATACCGTTTATCAAGGTTATCCATTGGCAGCCATCTTCTTGATGGTCTCCAATGTTGCAACGCAATCGCCGAGTGCGGAATGATCGCCGCCTTGGAGTTTCTGCCAACGGAATGAACCGCGATAATCGTTCCACTCGCCAACCCATTCAGCGTGTTTGAGCATCGCGCACTCCCAGCGAACTGGCAGGAGCGGCTCAGGCATGGGTAGGCGTGACGCGGATTGAATCAGCAAACGGCGATCATAAGCGGCGTTGAAAACGACCACGATCTTGCCGTCCGCAATGCGCGTCAAGGTGTCCCATGCGGATTGGAAGGGCGCAGCAGTTTGCACCATCTCGTTGGTGATATGATGAATTGCAGTGGCTTCCGCAGGGATCGGGCGTAGTGGTTTACATGGAATGTTATCCATTAGGACTTTGCCTGCGCCGTCCGTCACGCCAATCTGAATCACTTCGGCGCTCTCATCAAGACCGGTGGTTTCGGTGTCCAGGATGATCCAGTGATGGGCGGGAATATCCAGCAGGTTGCGCGCCCAGGCGGATGCGTTGCGGCGAGCTTCGGTGATGAAATTATCCTGGATCATGAGCAAACCTCCTCGATGAATTGACTTTCGCCTTGTGCTTCTAGAACCGCCTCACGAGCAATTTGGATTTGTGTTTTGATCGTTTCGCAGATTGCAGCTTCGATTAGTTCCATGATGCCTGCGTTGCCGATGGCGTCCGCAAGCTCAATCGCGAGACTAACTTCATCAAGCACGGCGAGTTGGGCTTTCGTAGCGGGTGGTAATTCCTTTTCGATGTAACTCACCACATCATCCATTGTGATGGTGTAGATGTTGTTCATCGAATCAAGGCAATGCTGTGTGAGCGCATCTTTGATGCGTTGGAAATTAGGTGTCATTGTGACGTACCTCCTGAATTTGAATTGGCGGGCAAAAAAACTGTCCGCTTCGCCTGACCACCTGAAAAGAGATGGACACGCGAAGCGGGCAATTTCAGAATGCGAACCATTGAGAGCGTATACTCTATGCTAATAACAACATTGATAAGCAAGCAATCAACACAAAAGGATGATCAAAATGATAAAAATCTTTGTTCAAAACTCCCGCTATTCCCCGATTATTGTCTGTGATATTTGTGGGCGGAAAATCGACAATGCCATGGAAGGCGCCGCTGTTTTCAACAACAGAACACCCTCGGGAGATTTTCTGCCAGAAGGCGCCATCCAGCCTGTCATTCACGCCCATAAGGGTAGATGTCATGATTTGGCTGAATCAAAGTTAGGCGAACATGATACGGCAGTCTGGATAGAGATGGAAACTCATGTGAGATTTTTAGTGCATAATGCTGGATTGGATTTAAAACAAATGCTTGATAAGGATAGGGTTGACGAAGAAGTAGGAACTCTTTGACGGAAAATGCTGATACATTCGGGCTGCGCTGCCTGGAAAAACAGCAGCGCAGTGATCCCCTCCGACTGGTTACATTGCGCTCTTTGGAAAAATCTGATAATCCTTGACCACCTTTCCGAGTTCAGCCTTTCCCGCCACATGTGATTCCCACCAGAATGCACCAACGTACTTTCCGAACAAAGGTCGCTCGGGGGTGTAATCCTTGAAATGCCCGCGTCGGAAATGAAGGCGCTGCTGAATACCCCCGGCGGGCTGCTCATATTCTGTGCGCTTGATATTGCGAGCTGGTATGACATCAAGGACATAATGTTTTGTCCCTTTCGAGCGATGGCGGCGATTCTTGATGTTGGGATTCTTTCCACCCTTCTCGACCTCAACAATATTTTTGCAGTGCATGAGACTGACCGCAAACAGCATCATGCCAATAAGGTTGTTATTTAAATCCATGATAAGGTTCTCTATTTCCATAGCAGGGACACTTTCGAGGTATTGGCCTGCATAATAGGATAGTCCCAATCCTTCCCCCGTTTTTATTTTTCCGCTTGCCGGTACTTGAAACGTGAGATAGAGTGGATGAAACCCCATGAAATTTTTGACATTGGTGAAGCAGAATAGACCGTATTCCCAGCCGTCAGCGGTCTTTTGCGTTCGCGCATAGACAGCCATATCGTCTTGATCCAAGTCCCGCCACTCAAACCACATCTCAGGATAGGGCGGCGCCAGATTGGGGAGTTCGTAGTACTTGATTTCTTTTGGCAGCGATGGGTGTATGTTGTCAAGTAGGAATTTCTTTGCTCCGCTGATGGAAATGTTAAAGAATGGATCTAATGGATTTCCTGTCAGTTTTTTGTTTTCATTTAAGTATGTAAGCGCTTGATCAAAGAACATTGATTTCATGGCAATTCTCCTGGATTGAATAAAAAAGCAGAGAGTCCTTGTGAGACTCTCTGCTAGGTCTGCTATCTACGATGTTTGCGCGGTGGTGAAATCACAACTGCGTTCCCCAAGAGGGAATGCTGAATGGCCTTCCCGAATTCATATAAC
>DYDH01000217.1 GCA_020717985.1 Herpetosiphon sp.
CTGGCAGCATATTGGATTGCGCCCTACCTGCTCATCTCCGACGTACTGGGAGCGGATCGTCCCGCGCCCTCGAATTGGTTCCTTGCATTTTGCATCGCTCTCTTCGTGCTGGGACTGACCATCATGATCGCATCGGATTGTCAGAAGAACTTTACCCTTAAATATCGGCAGGGACTGATCACAGACGGAATGTTCAAGCATGTGCGGCATCCCAACTACTTAGGCGAGATGATGTCATACGCCTCCTATGCACTGCTTGCCGGACACTGGATCCCATGGCTTGTACTGGCTTATTGGTGGACGACAGTATTTTTCGTCGGTATGCTGCTCATCGAGTCATCGCTTTCGCGTTACCCGGAATGGGAAGCGTACAAAGCCCGTACCGGCAGATTGCTCCCCTGGCGATTTTTATTTTGATTCACAGACTTATGCTTGACTCAGGTCACGGTGAAACCAGGTCTGTGTGAGAGGAAAAACAGACTGGTAATGCTCGGTCTATTTTTGTTCGCCCATGCGAAAAAAACCGTTTTGATATACAATAGTGTGATAAATTCCACAAACAAACCTAGGAGGCTTTATATGACAAGCACAATTGACAACCTTAAGGAAGCATTTGCAGGAGAAAGCCAGGCGAATCAAAAGTACCGCGCCTTCGCCAAAAAAGCGGAGCAGGATGGTTTTGCCAATATTGCCCGTCTATTCCGCACCACCGCCGAGGCGGAACGAATCCATGCCGAGGGACACTTCAAATCATTAGATGGGATCGGCACGACGGCCGAGAACCTGCAGGCAGCCATCGCGGGCGAGACACATGAAACAAAGGAAATGTATCCGCCCATGTTCAAACAGGCTGAAGCTGAAGGTCATAAAGCCAAGCGCATGTTCGGCTATGCATTGGAAACCGAAGCTGTCCATGCCAAACTGTATACACTGGCTTTGGAAGCGGTGCAACAGGGCAAGGACCTGACCGAAGTTGATTTCTACCTCTGCCCGGTCTGCGGTTACATCGAATTCGGCAAACCGACAGACGCCTGCCCGGTCTGCGGCACGAAGCCTGAAAAATTTGTCCAGGTCTAAATCAAGGCATCAGAAATTGTGTGCGGTAGCAGGGGAATAACTACAAAATCAGTAAGCAGCAAACAGACTCTCCCCGAAGTTTATTTTCGCGGGAGAGTCTGTTATATCATCTCAAAAAGAGGGGAAACGTCCCGAAGGTTTCTACAAATTAGGGTGGTTTTCCACAAAACCTTCGGGACGGTATGTTAACACCCCGTTTTATTGAGATGATACAGTCTGTTTGTTTAACATCAATGATGGATAACAAAAGCAAAAAGAACCAAGCAACAGATTTCACGAATTATCACGGACTTTTTAGCCCAATTCGCGCAAATCTGTGTAATTCGTGGCTAAATTTTTCTGGCTATAAACCAATACTCCTTATCCATTATTCACATTTTTTAATACATAACAAGGACGTTGATCCTTTTTCTTGAATCAGCGTTCATCCGCATTCAGGATTAAATTCAGGGGGGATGATGTTCTATTGAAAGGTCTTCTTTTGGTCAAGGATAAGTTTCACATCTCCCGCGACGCGCATCATTTGATCAAGTCCCCAGTTTCGATCTTCAGGTTGAATTTTTTCAGCGCTCAAAACCTCATGCAAATGACCCGCTCTGGCTTTGAGATCCATGGAAATCAAGGGATGGTTCATGATCAGGTTTACGAGCGGGACGGCGATGGTCTTCTCTTTCATATCGTTCAACAATTCCGCAACACTCACCAGCATTTCGGCTGCCAACAGATCGGCATTGGCGGCGTTGAGCAGGTCCAGTCCATGGGAAAAGGTTTGTGAGGCATAAGCATATTCTTTATTGGCAGTCAAGACCCTCCCCAGTTTATTTAAAATATTGTATTCCAAAATCTGGTTTCCAATATCCGGCAGGTAGCCGAGGCTTTCTTTCAGCAGTTCCTTTGCGCGCGGATATTCCTTGATCGCATAATATAAATTCCCCAGATCGCTTAAGGATTGGACGATCCTGCCCGTGTCGTCGAGTTGCCTGGCGATCTCAAGGGCATGTTTGGCAATGGGTATCGCACCTTGATAATCGGCCTCAAGGTACGCTTCCGCCGCCAGCCTGCTGATAAATTTATGAACGAGCGACAAATCACCAATTTTTTCGGCAAGTACCAATCCCAGTTGATACATCACTTTGGAATCCTGGCTGTGCCCACCCGTGCTGTAGTAATTTCCGGACAGGTGATACATTTCAGACTCCTCCCTGGGCTGGTCACTCTCATTTATTCTTTGAATGCCATTTTGAAATTCACGCAGCCCCGATTGAAAATCTCCATTCAGGCAATAGAATTCTCCCAAAAATTTTTTGGTCTGCGCATAGATCAACGCCACTTTCGGATCGTTACTGGAAAATTCAGAAAGCCTGATGGGTAATAATTCCAGGGCATCCAATGCATCCTTGTACCAACCGCGATTCCACATGATGCTCATCCACGCCGGGAGGGCAGATTGGACCAATCCCAAATTCCCCACCGCAACAGTCCGTTTCCATGCAAAACGAATATTATCGGCATCGGAAAGAATATCTTCAAACAAAAACATTGATTCCGGCAACCCCATGGCAATTTCAGAATCTCGAAGAAGTCCAAGATAGTAGGAACCATGACGGATTTCCACATCTGTGGCAAGGACTGGATTCGCCTGTAATTTCTCCTGCAGATATTGTAAAAGGGATGCGTGTAAAACATAACGCTGCGGCTTATTGCGCTGTATGAGTTTTTTGTTTAACACTGAATCCAGAAAAAAGAATGAAGCGCCTGTAATTTTATAAGCGGCCTGATTGGAAAAACCGCCTTTAAACACACTCAGTCCCATCAGGGTCCGTTTCTCGGTTTCGGAAAAAAAGTTCCATACTGAATCAAAGATGGCAAGCATGCTTTCATATTCCCCGGATGCTTTGCCTGGCGTTTGGAGAGCGAGGCTTTGTTCAATTTGATGGGCTATTTGTTCACAGGACAACGAGGCAGACCATGCTGCCGCGAGTACAATGGCAAGAGGCATTCCATCCATCAAACGGCAGATATGGCCTATTGAAGCGAGATCAGGTTCAAAGTTGGGGAAGATGCGGGCTTGTTGCAGGAAAAGCTGGACTGCGGGATATGATTCCGGGTCAGGCGAATCCCGGTCAGGCACAGGGAGTCCATGTACCTCAATGACCGCTTCATTCTCAATATGCAGGCGTTGGCGGGATGTGATGATGATCTTCACGGAAGTGGTACGCCCAACCAATTGTTTTATAAAAAGGGATTGACCGGGGCCGTTTTCGAAACCATCCAGGATCAGTAATATTTTTTTGGATGAAAGTTCTGTGAGAAATTGTTCAAGGGGATCGAGCCGCGGGTCGATTTTGATGTCCAATTTCTTTGCAATGGCATCCGCTATCGATTCAGGGGAAACGATGCAATCAAGCGGCACGAAGAAAACCCCATCCCTGAAATTTTCAGGCATTTCACCGGCGACCTGTAAGGCCAGGCTCGTTTTCCCCACACCATCCACGCCGCAAAGTGTGACAAGACCAGTCCCATCCAACAACTGTTTTGTTTTGAGAATTTCAACTTCGCGGCCTAGAAATATTGACAGGCCTTGGGGCGGGCTGCCCGAATACGAACTGGAATACGCTCCAGTTCCACTGAACAAATCTGAAGCCATGAATATATTTTAATCTTTAATTGAAAGAAAAGATATATGTCAGCGGCTTTGAATATTGAAGAGTTCCGCCTGCAAATCTACACGAAATGGATTATTTGCGGGCATTCCATCCGGTTGGTGAGGATTTGTTTTGTTTGGAAATTGGTATCATCTCAAAAATGAGGGAAAACGTCCCGAAGGTTTCTACAAATTACGGTGGTTTTCCACAAAACCTTCGGGACGGTATGCTAACACCCCGTTTTATTGAGATAATACGAAAATTGGTTATATAATTCCGCCGCATTCCCCTTGAAGAAAATTGGTATCGAGCATGAAGACATAAAGAGGAAATTCCTTTTATGAACATTATTGAAACAGAGCGTTTAATTCTCCGCAAACTCACCCTTGATGATGCCGCGTTCATTCTTGACCTTTTGAATCAGCCTTCGTTCATTCAATTCATTGGAGATAGAGGCGTTAGAACCCTTGATGATGCGCGTGATTATATTTTGGAGCGGGTGATTTTTAGCTATCAACGATTCGGTTTCGGTTTGTATTTGACACTGTTAAAGGAAAGTGAAGTCCCAATTGGGATTTGCGGACTGGTGAAAAGAGACGCTCTAAAAGATGCGGATATTGGCTTTGCTTTTCTGCCACAATACTGGTTAAAAGGCTATGCCTTTGAATCCGCATCCGCTGTGCTGGGCTATGCCCGAAATACATTGGGGCTAAAGCGAATTTTGGGCATCACCACACCCGATAATAAAGGCTCGATCCATGTCCTCGAAAAAATAGGGTTGGAATTCGAGAAGATGGTGAAACTGCCTGGAGACGATGTGGAACTTAAGTTGTTTGCGTCGGAAACATAAAAATTGATGGTGAGTCACATAATCCTTTTTTAAGACAAGCGTACTTGTTTACCTAATTGATATGAGTTATTATCTTTAAGTCAGGGGCGCTTTCGCCCCATAAACCGTGTATCTCTTAAGAGGAGAAGATATGAATAAACGTTTAGTATTTGTCCTGTTGACTCTCGTCATTGCCGCTTCGCTGCTGTTGTCAGCTTGTGGCCCTGCGGCCACTGCGGCTCCTGTAGCTACAGAAGCCCCCACTGCCACCAAAGCCCCGGAACCAACTGCCACTGAACCACCCGCGCCCGCTGTGGGTTCACCCGAGCACCCGATCAAAGTATTGTTCGTCCCCTCGGTAGATGCAAACATTATCACCACTGGCGGCGAAGTAATGGCCGCAGCTTTGAATGAAGCCACTGGACTCACCTTCGAAGTGACCGTTCCCACCTCCTACGCCGCGACCATTGAAGAAATGTGCGCCTCTCCTGCCGATACCATGGCTTTCATCCCCGGCTTGGGCTACGCCCTTGCCAGCCAGTTGTGCGGCGTGGACGTTGCCTTCAAGGCCGTCCGCTTTGGCTACCCGGTTTACTGGGCTGAATATATCGTAGCACGCGATAGCGAATTCAAAACCCTTGCCGACCTCGAAGGCGCAACCTGGGGTTACGGCGACCAGGGCTCGACCTCTGGCTACATGGTTCCTGCGGTTGAATTTGCCGACGCAGGCATCACCCCCGGCGAACAGAAACAGACCGGCGGCCACAACCAGACCGTTACCGCCGTCTACAATGGCGAAGTTGATTTCGGCACCGTCTTCTACAGTGTGCCTTTGAATCCCGATGGCAAACCCGTATTCACCTATGATGAATACGTCGCCGGTAAAGTGACCGAGGATATGTACGAAATTCCCGCCGAAGCGATTCCGAACTGCGCCCCCGATGCCGAAGGCAAGAAACTCTTCTGCGACGGCTGGCGTGTGCTCGACGCCCGCGCCAACATCCGCGTGGAAGCGCCGGACGTAATGCAGAAAGTCCGCATCCTCGCCATCTCACAAGCCATCCCCAACGACACACTGTCTTTCGGTCCTGAGTTCCCCGCTGAAACACGCACCCAGATCGAAGAAGCCCTCGTCGCTTTTGCAGAGACCGAGGCTTGGGGCACCTCCATCGGCAGCGCCGACTTCTACGGCTGGTCTGGCATTGCGCCCGCCACCGACGCTGAATACGATATGGTTCGCGCCATGGTTGCCGCTACCGGCTACGAAGCGCCCAAATAATTTCAGATCTCGCAATAACATTTCGGGCAGGGAGTTTTCTTCCTGCCCGATTTTTTTCTTCTTCTATCTTATAATCGGGGGATAAGCACAACACCTTTCAAAAAGATTGCGAGAAGTAAAAATGCTCCAGGTAAAAAACTTAACAAAAATATACGATGGGGGAGTCAAAGCCTTGGATAATGTTTCCTTTGAAGTACCCAAGGGACAATTCCTGGCCGTGATCGGTTTGAGCGGTTCGGGCAAATCCACATTGTTGCGCTGCATCAATCGCTTGATTGACCCAACCGAAGGACAAATTCTTTGGGACGGTGAAGACATCACCGCCGCATCTCCCGAAGAAATGCGCCGCATCCGACGCAAGATCGGCATGGTCTTCCAGCATTTCAACCTTGTGCATCGCTCAAAGGTCATCACCAATGTGCTCGCGGGCCGGCTCGGCTACATCAACCCCGCGTGGAGTTTGCTCAACCGCTTCTCGAAAGAGGATATTGAAAAAGCCATCAAACAACTGGAACGTGTGGGAATCGCAGACAAAGCGGATCAACGCGCAGACGAATTAAGCGGCGGACAGCAACAGCGCGTGGGCATTGCGCGCGCGCTCATGCAGGACCCGAACATGATCCTGGCCGATGAGCCGGTTGCCAGCCTCGACCCTGTCCTCGCGCACAGCATCATGAAACATCTCGAAGAGATCAACAAAAACGACGGCGTAACCGTATTATGCAGCCTGCACTTCCTCGACCTTGTTCACCGCTATGCAGACCGCGTCATCGCCCTCAATCAAGGGCAACTGGTTTTTGAAGGCCATCCCAGAGATATTAATGACCAGAAGTTCAAAGAAATTTACGGGCGCGACGCCGAAAGGGTGGGCTAGCCATGAAAGAAAAAAAATCATCCGCGTGGAAATCGGTTCAACTCGGACTGGCCATATTACTTGGGCTATTTGTCTACGCCTACGGATTCGACGTCACCAAAGTCAACCTCGAAGAATTACGCAGTGAAAGGCGGCAGGAGAGCCTGACCCGCGTTACGCGCACACTGGCACAACCAGACCTCATCACCTACGACAAAAAAGAAGCGATCGTCAACTCGCCTTTATATGTTCCCTGCCCGGCAGATGGCGTACTTTCAGATATCCCCGCCGCGGAAACTTCCGGCGCATATCTGGTGATTTCACCGGCCTGTGGCAATCCCGGCGAAACGATTCAAGTGGAAGGGTTCAACTTCCCGTCCAACATCACCGGACCCATTCGATTCGTTCCCGGCAGTGACCCACTGAATGTCGTGGCGCTCGGACGCGAATCGATCACAACCGACGGCGATGGGCGCTTCACAACCTCATTCGTCCTCCCCAACCGAATCAGCGACGCGCCGCAATATATCCGCGTGACGGTCAGCGAAAATGTCGGCGCGCCACGCTTCACCCAAAATGCAAAAGATACCTGGTTCAAAATTATCGAAACGGTATTCATGGCCTTGTTGGCTACCACCGTCGGCACCATTCTGTCCTTTCCGCTTAGTTTCATCGCCGCCCGCAACTTGATGAAATCCGTTCGCAGTCCGCTGACCAGTGTTGCCCTGTCTGTATTGGGCTGGCCCATTGGACTGGGACTCGGCTATTTCATTGTCAACCAGATCG
>DYDH01000561.1 GCA_020717985.1 Herpetosiphon sp.
CCGCGCTCCCGGGTTTTTCGGCCCGATTGGCGACTTAGTGTGCATAACGAAATAACATTGACTATTTCGGTTGTGGGCGGATGGTGTAGTTCCATTCGGGATGAAATTCGTCTCGTTCAATATTGAGTTGATCCATTTCCTCATCGGTTATCTTGATGCCGGTCGGATATGGATTTCGATCCAACATGGCATTCACAGTCAGGCCAGTTTTCGTGGTGGTATGCCGAATGAGTTCCAGCATGAATTCATAACCAATCAATGGCTTGGCGCGCCAATTGATCGAGATAAACGAGAAGAGTTGATGTTCGATAGAATTCCATTTGGAGGTTCCCGGCGGATAGTGGCAGACATGCACGTTCAGCCCACTGATGTTGGCGAATTGTTGCAGGGAGACTTTCCAAAGCCGATTGTTGGAAGCGTTACTCCCGCCCCCGTCTGCCAGCAGCAGAATCTCGCTGATTTTAGGGTAATCCGCTTTGCCATACTGCTCCCAATACTGGCAGATGGATTTCACGGCAAAGGCTGCGGTATTGTGGTCAATGCCAACATTGACAAAGCCTTGCTTCTTCAGCACATTGTAGACCCCATAAGGAATTGCCTTGATCCGTTGCCCATTTTCATCCTTTTCTCCAAAATCATGCACATTGACCCGTTCTACGCTGCCTTTGGGTTGCCATTCTCGCCCATTGTTCTTGTAATCCCCAATCAACTCGGCCTTTTTGGCATCCACCGAAAGGATGGGAGCACCAATTTTCTCCATCATCTCCATCTGCTCAAAAATGTGCTCGAACTGAGCATTCCGGTCAGGATGATTACTCCTCCCCTCCAACTCCTTCTTGTTCGCCTTCAACGCAAACCCCTTGACTTTCAAAATCCGATACACCCCCATCGCCGAGATCAGATAACCTTCCGCCCGTGTCAACTCGGCAATATGCTCCATCGAATAGGATGTCCAGCGCAGCGGACTTTCTGGATTCCCCTTCGGATCGGCAATTCGTTCCACCGCCGCCTCCACCCCAGGATAGTGCGCCTCCAGCTTTTTCCTTCCTCCCCCTTCTTTCCGCACACGTTCCCCTGGCTGGTACAATGCTCCCGCTTCGATCTCCTCCATTCCCCGCTTGATCGTTTGCCAACATGCTCCCGAAGCTTCACTCACTTGGCGGATACCACCATACCCCATCCGCATGGCCTCCGAAGCCAGAAGATGACGCCATTGCTTTTCATTCAGCTCTTTTTTCATCAGTTCAAAGTGATTTATGGTAGCCATGCCTCTATTATACCAAAACAAACGTTATTTCGTTAGGGCCACTAAGTTGCGGCTCAGAAAAGAGTGCTAAA
>DYDH01000562.1:0-627 GCA_020717985.1 Herpetosiphon sp.
AACTGGCGGGTATGACGGGAACAGCCAGCACGAGTGCGGAAGAATTCCAAAAAGTATATAAATTGGATGTGATTGAAATTCTAACCAATAAAAAAATGATCCGTACAGATCTGCCGGATGTTGTATATAAAAACGAACGTGGAAAGTTCAATGCTATTGTGGCAAAAATCAAAGAGCTCAATGAAAAAGGTCAGCCGGTATTGGTGGGTACGGTAGCAATTGAAAAATCAGAATCGTTAAGCAAGGCATTGGAGAGAGCACATGTTTCACATAGTGTGCTCAACGCGAAGTTTCATGAAAAAGAAGCGCAGATCGTTGCAGATGCTGGTCAGCGTGGTGCGGTGACAATTGCAACAAATATGGCCGGACGCGGTACCGATATCAAACTCGGCGAAGGCGTTTCAGAATTGGGCGGTTTATATATTATCGGCACAGAGCGTCATGAGGCACGTCGCATTGACAATCAGTTGCGTGGACGTTCCGGTCGTCAGGGTGATGACGGTACAACACAATTCTATATTTCCTTGGACGATGAACTTATGCGTCGATTTGGAGGAGATAAGCTCAAAAGTATCATGGAACGTTTAGGACTTCCGGAAGATCAGCCGATTCAGAATGCGATGATCT
>DYDH01000562.1:663-1319 GCA_020717985.1 Herpetosiphon sp.
GATTCAATTTTGATATTCGTAAGCATGTTCTGGATTATGATAACGTGGTTAACAAGCAACGTGAAGTTGTGTATGAAAAGCGTCGCAATGTATTGGAAAGCAGCGATGTGAAGTCACAAATTATGGATCTTTTGCATGAAGAGATCGAAGATGTGATCAGTATGCATGCTTTAGGGGAGCGTTATGAATGGGAAACGGATAATATGCGCAAGGATATTGCAGGCATGTTTCCTGTGATCGATGAGAACATGAAAAAGATCGATACGATCATCAAAGATAATAGTAAAGACGATCGCGAAACAATTGCCTCGATCATTGAACATTTCTTTGCACTTGCAAAAAATGCATACGGACTCAAAGAAAAAGATAATGGTGACACGGCGATGCGTGCAATTGAACGATCGATCCTTTTGCGTACAGTTGATCAGCATTGGATGAATCATTTGGATGCGATCGATCACCTGCGACAAGGTATAGGACTTCGCGGTTATGGGCAACAAGATCCGCTCATTGAATATAAGCGTGAAGCCTTTGACATGTTCTCACAGCTTATGGCAAATATTCGTCATACCGTATTACATACAATATTTCGTGCAGTGATCGTTCGTCCGGAAGACAGCGCACTTGCACAAATGGCACAAAGTATGGAATTTGCC
>DYDH01000563.1 GCA_020717985.1 Herpetosiphon sp.
AAGCGCCAGGGGTACAACTGCTCGCGAACTTTGAAAACGGGAAGTTGTTTTTCGGGCTGGTTAGCCATAATGTGATTTTCATGAGGAGTTATTTGAACCTTCTGATGATTTGCATTTCATGTTGGGCGAGTCCAAAGCTCCCGTCCCCACTGGGTGCGAAGCCTCACGCGTTGCGTGGGCGGGAACAATGGCGTGCACCCATACGGGGCAGCTGAAGGTACAGCCGCTGACCGGCGCGGGTACATTGTTATCCTCTTCCGTTGTCGAGAAGTTTAATTTGCCAGACCTACCGCCTCAAAGAATGAATGAGCGCCCAAGTCATCCAGGTTGATCTCGGCGCGTTCCATGGCGGAGGTACCTTGGTGTAGGCCGCGTTGCTTCACATCAAAGTTTTCCATCAAAGCCACCCCGCTCCAGAACCACTCGCAGGTCTCACTGCGTTGGAAGGATTGGGCCATGTGCGCAAACATTTTGAAGATGCTGTTCTTGCTTTCCAACAGATTGCTCGTGCACACCAAACCGACGCGCGCTTTCTGCTCGAACTGGAATTCCAGTGTCGCGCCATGTTTGGCAAAGAACTTGGTCAACTGCTTATGCAAATAGCAGACGCTTTCGGTTTGAATGACAATGTGCGGGTCTTGCAAGCGTGCCAAAGCGCCTTCAATGTAAAGGAACGCAACCGACTCGTACCCCGGCTGGAAGGCTTTGAGGAACAAGGCGCGCACAGGTTCCAGGCGCTTGCGTAACAGACGGCGTTTCAGATCGCGTTGCTTCTGGCGTTCTTTCAGCGAGGTACCCTTGGGTACCTCCAAAGTTACCTGCCGCACCGCTGCCTCGAAATAGCGATTAATGATACGCTCGGCATGCACGAAGTCCTTCAACAGACGGATACCCTCAATAGCCTGGCAGACGATCCTGGGAAAATGCACATCAAAATCGCTCAGGAAGTATTTCGGCTGGAACCCTTTTCCGACGACCCCTTTGAAAAGCGCCCCCAGATCGCGTGCCTGATTGCGCACGACCTTCACACCGCGGATCAAACCGAACTCACAGATCGCCACGCCGAGGCTGTGCCCTTTGACCCGCAGGCTTTGCCAGTCAAGGATGCGTGGAAAGGTTTCATCCCCCATCAGCATCCGCGCAACTTTCTGGCGACAGTTTGCTATCCGCTTAAGCATCGCTTGCGCCTTCTGCCCTACCGCGCGTGTTACATCGCTCACAAACGTGGCCGAGACCGCCCGACCAAAAGCAAAGGCCGCCAGCAGGGCGGTGCGGCGGTTGGACAGCCCCAACTTGAATTTGCTGAACGCCGCCAACTGTTTGA
>DYDH01000564.1 GCA_020717985.1 Herpetosiphon sp.
TCTGTTGATACTCTTTGAGCAAAGCGAAGAAACGAGTTTTGCCAATGTTCATCATCTCTTCCACTTCAGCCCGGCTCATCGTTCCTTGGCAATACCCTTGCAGCAACACCTTGACCTGATCGACCGTGAACCGTTTGTGCAACTGATCCATGATGCCCCCTTTTTGGGGGAACTCTACCACATCCGATTCACTTTTGGGGTGTTTGAGCGGTTCACTTTTCAACTGGTAACGGTTCACTTTTCAGCTTTGAACAGTTCACTTTTCAAGTTTGAATAACACGTTCAAATACGTGATTGACAACACCTCTGCAACATGATATACTATTACTGTAGCGTTACAGTAAAGCGTTACACTATTCGTCCAGCTCAAGTTGCCTCGATGTTTTCATAATTGAGGCAGCAAGATCCAAAGTCTCGTTCCACATTCCTCCAAGAGTCTCGATGAAGAGAACTCAAGCTAGACCACGAATTACGATCAACGATGTTGCTCGCATGGCGGCAGTTTCGCCCACCACTGTTTCGAATGTGCTGAACAGTCGTATTGACGCGATGTCACCGCCGACGTTGCAACGCGTCCAAGCCGCAATCCGTCGGCTCAAGTATCGTCCCAGCAACGCCGCGCGCGAATTGGTGACACACCGGTCGGCGACGATTGGTTTAATCATCGCCGAGATCGAAACCCCCTTATTCCTCCAAGCACTCCACTACACCGAACCGATTGCGCGTGCCTCTGGTTACAATGTCTTGCTGTGCATCGCGCGCAATCTCGCAGACGAACGCCAAGCTCTCGATCTCTTATTGGAAAAGCAAGTGGCTGGGATTATTTTTCTCTCTACCTCGCAGTATCTTGACGACAGCCATCTCCTCGAATTGAGGAATATTGGACTGCCGGTTGTGCTGGTGAATCGCGCGACCGGACACAATTATTTTGATCAGATCAATTGGGATAACAGCAACGGGCTTGGCAAAGCCGTTGACCATCTCGTAAAACTAGGGCACCGCGATATTGCACTCCTTCGTGGTCCAGAAAAACGGCACTCCTCCGTCGAGCGGTTGAATGGTTATCGGCTAGCGCTGGAACGTTGGGGAATTCATTTTCGCGAGGAATATGTTCAACCCGGCGATTTTACCACCTCGCCCGAACAATGGCGGCAATCCACGCTGAATTTGCTCGCACTCGATCCGCGTCCAACGGCAATCATTGCCTCTGACGACATTGTCGCGGCGATTGTAATGGCGACGCTTCAACGCGCCGGTTTGCGTATTCCGAATGATTTCTCTGTGGTCGGTTTTGAC
>DYDH01000218.1 GCA_020717985.1 Herpetosiphon sp.
AATTGAGAAGCCGACCGAAATACCAACCGAAATACCAACTGAAACACCGACAGCCATTCCATAAAATCATAGCGTGAAAGGTCATCTAGCGCTGCGATTTTAAGGCTGCACAACATTGTGTCGTTGCGAGGCAGGTACCCGCCTCGCAACGACATTTGATATTGGAAATTGCCGCAAAAATAATCACCGTCCAACTTTTCTTTTCATGCTACACTATCTTCACAACCGAAGTCATGTAATGACTGACGTTTATTGGTGACCATGCTGGCGCTTAAAAACAAACTTCCCCTCTGGTTAAAATTTTTATATGGTTCCGGTGACTGGGGGCTTTCCAGCATCGGAATGATGCGTTCCATTTTTTATGCGCTTTATCTTACAGACGTGGTTGGCATTGAGCCGCGGCTTGCATCTCTTGGCGCGCTGGTCGGCATTGTCTGGGATGCAATCAACGACCCACTGATTGGCATGTTTAGTGACCGAATGCAAACACGCTGGGGACGCCGCCGACCATTTCTTCTGTGGTTCGCGTTTCCGTTCGGATTGAGCTTTGTGATCTTATGGTCCGCGCCGAACTGGGAAAGTCAGGTTGCATTGACGATCTATGTGACGCTGGCATTCATGATCTCCGATACTTTGACGACACTTGTGGCAATGCCGTATCTTGCCCTAACCCCCGAGTTGACTCGCGACTACGATGAGCGCACCACCCTTTCCAGTTTCCGCACTGTATTCCAATTGCTCGCCGCGATAGCAGTTGTGGTTGCCGCACCCATGATCGTGGATGAAGTCATTCGAACAGGTGGCACACAGCAACAGGGATTCATGCTCGCCGGTGCGATCTTTGGAGTGACAGGCGCGTTTCCGCTTTTCTTCATTGGCTGGTTCGTGCGTGAAAAATTTACGCCTGAAAAACAGATAGACCTGCCTTTCCGCGAAACTTTGCGTATTGCATGGAAGAATATCCCCTTCCGTTATGCCGCGGGCATTTACATGTTCAACTGGTCGGCAGTGGACATGATCGCCATCATCTTTCCCTACTTTCTTTTATATTGGGTGGCAGAGGGGAATTTACTCGCAAAGATCAACATCCTTGGCGTGGATTTGGCGCTTGAATCCGCCTTCTTTGGCATCATGATGTTTGTGTGTATTTTGTGCGTGCCGTTCTGGTTATGGCTGGCGCGCACACGCAACAAACGCGAAGCCTATATCCTCGGCATGATATTTTGGGTCATTGTGCAGGGATTGATCTTTACCATTCAGCCTGGAGACATGGATTATTTGTTGTTGATCGGCGCGCTGGCAGGGGTTGGCGTTTCAGCGGCATATATTCTGCCTGATTCCATTTTGCCCGATGTGATCGAATGGGATGAACTCCGCACGCGCCGCCGGCAGGAGGGTGTTTACTATGGCATCCGCACCCTCATCCGCAAATTGACAGGCGCGCTGGTTATTTTTTTCACCTTGCAGGTATTGGGCTGGTCTGGCTATCAGTCTCCGCCAGATGATGCGATCAGGTTTACCCAGCCGGACTCTGCGTTGATGTCGATTCGATTAATGGTTTCCCTGTTTGGCGCATTGATACTCGCTGGCACCATCGCCCTGGCCTGGTTGTATCCGCTTTCACGCGAAAAACATGAGCGTATTCAAAAATTATTGAAGACGCGCAGGGAGAAAAAAATATAAACTGATGTTAAACAACGTCCCGAAGGTTTTTCAAGTAAACCTTCGGGACGTTTTAGTGTCGGTTGATTTTAGAGATACTACCCTTTTTTTCCTTTCAACTCATCGCGCAAGATTACGCTCATGATCACGCTGACAATGCTGATGACCAGACTGCCAAGAACAGCGGTCCAGAAGCCGTCCACTGTGAGTCCAATGCCGAGCGCCTGCCCGATCTTGCTGGTGAGTAAAAGCATTCCTGTGTTAATCACGATGGTGAACAGCCCCAGCGTAAGGATGATCAATGGGCAGGTGAGGAACTTCAATAATGGTCGCACGAGTGCGTTGAGTAAGCCGATGATCAGCGCCAGCCATAACACGCCTGTCCATGCGCCATGTAATTCAATGCCCGGCACAATGAGAACCGCCACATATAATGCGACCGCGTTGATCGCCCAGCGAATAATAAACTTTGTCATTCAAACTCCTTTTTTTCTGTGTAAGTGATTGCCTCGCCATCCTTCGACTACACCGCACGATATCTGTCCTGGCGGCGCAAGATTTTAGGTGGACGGCGACCTATAATAAATACGCAGAAAGCGCTACGAAGTTGCCTGCATCCAGATCAAAGTACGCAGAGATTTGAATCCCGCGGATTGAATGGCGTTGTCGAATTCGCCGGCGGGAAATTCGAGCGCAAGGTTTGGATAAGAATGGGATAACTCGCGCCGCGCTTGCAGTAACAGCACGGTCAGCGCATCCGGGTCGGACCGTTCGCCTGTTGCGGCAAAAAGAGATTCGCCCCGCCCATAGGGAATCCACGCGAGTGCGGCTTCCATCTTGTTGTTTCTAACCGCCGCCCATTGGCGAATGTTGATATCCACAAATAATAGATATAGCCAGTTCCATAAACCAGGTCGAAGGGCGGTAAATGTCCAATTGCGGTGCCAACCCAAAAGGTCGGGATAGAGACGTGAAAGCCAGTCGAGTTGAGTTTGCCAATCGTTTGGATGTCTGCCTGTGATGACGATATCTGTTTGCGGAGTCGGGGCATGAGGGTCGGTGCCTGCCTGCCAGGAGGTGCGTCGGGCGCGTTCGATAAATCCGAGTTTTGTGTATAGCTCTATTGCGCCAGGGTTATCCTCGCGGACATGAAGCCAGATATTGTCCACTTTTTTTTCGTGAGCATGTTGCATTGCGCGTTCAGTGAGCGCGCGCGCAATTCCTTTGCGGCGATAATCGGAATACACAGCTATGTTTGCGATAAGGTAAATGCGTTGTTTTTTATGTCGAAATGGAATGAGACTGGCGTTGCCGACGACCTTGCCGTTTTCCTCCCAAACATATCCACTCAGCGGCAGGGATGTTGTTTCAGCGGCGCGGTTTGCCCATCGAATAAATGAGTTGTCCTTTCCTGCGCGGCGCATATCCTGCACATAGCGTTTGCCGTCGCTGTCCATGGTACTGGAGAAGCATGTTTCGATCAGATCGGCTACGGCGGGAAGGTCTCGTAAAACGTTGAGCGGACGTAGGTTGGAATGCACGTCCGCGCGCGCGGAGAGGGTAATGGAAGACATTGGAGATATTATAGCCCCATGTTTAATCGAGGTAAACAAAAACGGTTCGGAAAATTGATGGCCTTTTCCGAATTCAGGCGCGAAAAGTTAAGGACAATCCGTTCTTCAAATTGGGGATGGGGTGTTTATCCCTTTTGTTTCTCATTTTTCGCACAGGGACTTGTGTTATTTTGTTGTTAATGACCGGGTTTGTGCAGACCTGACATAGCTCACGCGCGCCGCTAAAAGTTTCGTCTCTGATTTTACGGCCCACATGTCCATAAGTAGATCGGGTGGTCTGCCCAGAAATAATTGCTGGATGAAAAGCCAAGACTCACCTGCGAACTTTCGGGAAGAAAAGCAAACGTCATATCCTTTAGTTCGGCGGCGAAGGGAATATCGAAACGCAGCCAGGCATCCACTTCCTGTCCCTGTGTCATGGTTATATTCAAAGCCGTATAATCCGTATGGTCTTTGCGATGACCGTAGGTTGGCTTGAACTCAGTTGTGCCATTGAGTACGCTAAAGTGTTCGGGCGCTGGTAAAGCCCACTCACTCGACCCCATATTTTTTAGCAGAATATGAATCCAAATAAATTTTATACCCGCAGAAGGTTCTCGAGTAGAGCCATATTCCGTTAGATAGCTGGTTGTGATCTCAGCCTCACTCATCACCATCTGGAGGTTCTTGTAAACGATCGCTTGGCTGGAAGATATTGGTGTGGGCAGAGTCTTATTTTCCGCCGCCAGTTGCGGCGTTGATGAAGGAATCGACGCGGGGGTAATTATTCCGCTTGCTGGAGAGCAGGTGGTTATCATCAATAACCCGAACATGAATATCAAAATATTTTTCATAGCACATCGCTGATTTTAAATATTATAGTCCCAATTGCCGAGGCGCATTCTCTCTTGACAATATACCGTCCAGACGGTATATTGTTTGCGTGAAACAAAAAGACATCACCTCCACCACAAAGACCACGATCCTCGAAGCGGCGAACAGAGTCGTTTTGGAGCATGGCGTTGGGTCGCTCACCCTTGAAGCCGTTGCGCTCGAAGCGGGAGTTAGCAAAGGCGGACTGCTCTATCACTTCCCTTCAAAGAACAAATTGATCGAGGGCATGATCGAGCTGCTGGTCGCCGAATTTGATTCCGCGCTTGAAGTGGAACTTGCCAAAGCCAATGGCGACTGGCTTTCAGCATACATCCGCGCATCGTTCCAAAGCAATCCTAAACTGGATAACGTGGGCTCCGCCCTGTTTGCCGCCGTTGCCAATGACCCTGAACTGCTGACTCCCCTGCGGGCGCATTATGTAAAATGGCAGGACAAGGTTACAGAAACTGCCGCGTCACCAGAAATCGGCACGATCATCCGCATGGCGATAGATGGTCTGTGGGTTTCAGACCTGTTGGATTTTGCCCCGCCCGCATCCGCCACAAGGAAAAAAATGTTAGCTGCGTTATTAAAACTTGCGGGCAAGGATACCTTATGAAAACTGCTTTGATCTTCTTTTTCGCAGTCGCAAGCGAAGTGACCGCCACCACAGCCCTGAAATTTTCAGAGGGATTCACAAAACTGATCCCCAGCCTGGTTGTCGTTGTCGGATACGGGTTGTCGTTTTACCTGCTCTCGCTGAGTTTGAAAGTAATTCCGTTGGGAACAGCCTACGCGCTTTGGTCTGGCATCGGCATCGTGCTGACAGTGATCGTGGGCGCGATCCTCTGGCGCGAACAAATGGACTTGGCACGCGGCATCGGCATTGCGCTCATCATTGGCGGTATTCTGACCATCAACCTGTTTTCAAAAGTCAGCGCCCATTAACTTTGCACAAGGAATAAAAAAATGAATTCCAAAAAGATCGTTATCAGCCTTTCAATTTTCAGCGCCACAGCAGGCATCCTATATTGGATCACCGTTTTCGCGGGTCTCTTTCCTGTGACAGAACTGGTGCCCGGTTATAAAACCTGGTTCATGTCCTTCCCCATCGCAGACAGTTGGATGTTTGTCTGTGCGATCCTCGCGGCAATATATGCGGCAAAAGATCACCCGCTTGCGGCGTTGTTCGCCCCGCTCACCGGGGCCAGCCTGATATTCCTCGGTCTGTACGCCTTTACTTATGGATTCAACACGGGACTTCTTTTTATCCTGACCCCTGACGAGGTCATCGAGATCATCATCAAAATCTATTGCCTCACCGTCGGCTCCACGCTCATCTATCACGGATGGAAATTGAATGACTTTCGTTCGATGAAACTGGCATCGTGATACATTCCACGTCCAACAAAAACACTGGCGACTTATCGAGTCGCCAGTGTTTTTGTTTTTACAGTTCGTTAGTTTCCCACAAGGAGATGGGTGCAAAAATCCTCGGTCCCCGGTCCTTCGTCTACCGTCCATTCGAATATTCCGCTGGCGCGAAGAACACGATCACCGTCAACTCTTCTTCAATTGAGTGGAAGCGGTGCTCTACATTTTTTGTCACGTACACAATCGAACCTGCCTGCACGGCGTGGTTTTCATCTGCCACTTGAATCTGTGCTTTGCCGCTCACCACATAATAGACTTCATCTTCTGTGTGCGGGCTTTGCGGGTCAACACCGCCTGCAGGCAGAACATACAGGCCCATGCTCAGGTCAGGGACTTTGAGAAATTCAAGGTAGGCTTTGTTCGAGTCTGCTCGCTTGGAAATAAGTTGAGTCAATTCAAAAGTTTGCATGGGGGACTCCAAGGTTTGTTTACTGCTTCAGAAAACAAAAAGGGCGTATTGCTTTGTAAAAGGTCCGCCCCGTCAATGTAAAACTTGTGTGGCTTTACCGCCAGTCACTTAATTCATCCTCAAGCATCTCGATCAGTTTGACATATTTTTCCACCCCATCCTTCAAACCGCCTTCAAAGACGATCTTATCGATCTCTGCGGATAATGCATGTTCATCGTCGATGGAGATGGCCTGTTCAAGCAGGGGAAAGATCAAATTTCTAAGACGTTCAAGATGTTCGCGGATCGTGGATGTGTACTCGCTGGCAGCCCAGCCCACCTCGGAGCGCGCCACTTCGTCCCCAGCCTGCCACTGCTTCGCTGAATTCGCCAACACTTCGGCGGTTTCATGGCTTTTCTTTTGGTCGCCGAGCAACCCGCCGATCTGTCCGCCTACGGTTGAGAAACCGCATTCTTCCAGGGTCTTGATTAGCAATTCCTCCTTTTTGAAGAAACCCTCCTCAATGTAGTCCTGAATGAAACTGTGCGCCAGGATAAAAAAATCGGGGCGAGCCATTTGCTTGTTGGAAGTCAGGATGACCAATCCATTGCCAAGTACGGCAATAAAGCGGCTGATGTTATCCTGGTCGGGGCGGAATTTTTTTACAATGCGCATATAGGCACCTGATCTTTTTCTGATTTGAACTCTTGGCGAGTATATCACGCCATAAAAAAGAGCGAGAATGATGCGATTGAAATTACAGGATCGCTTGCCAGCTAAAAACTGTCCGCCTAAATTTTTATGTTAGACTTGGTGAAATTTTTTGAAGGATGCGTCTGCATTACAGGAGAAGGATATGAAAGTTTTGGTGAAAGTCCCCGCAACAACCGCCAACCTGGGGCCTGGTTTCGATGCCCTGGGGCTGGCGTTGAACCTGTGGAATGAAACGGAGTTCGTCGCCACGGATGATCGAAATATTGTTGTTACCATCGAAGGTGAAGGTGCGGGAATCCTGCCTTGCGATGCGAACAATTCAGTTGTGGATGCGGCTTTGCAAATTTATGACCGCGCCGGGAAAACCTGTACCGGGATGAAGATCCACTGCCTGAACCGCGTGCCGCTCAGTTCGGGATTGGGGTCGAGTTCAACGGCGTTGTTGACCGGTATGTTGGGCGCGAACACCCTGTTGGGGAATCCGTTCACCGACGAGGAGATCCTGAAACTAGCAATCGAGACGGAGGGACATCCTGATAACGTAGCCCCAGCCATGCTCGGCGGACTGGTGGCATCCATCGTGTACGAAGACCGGGTCATCTCGCTTAAACTGCCTGCCCGCGCCAACCGCTCTCCAATTCACGTGACCATCGTCCTGCCTGATTTCGACTTCCCCACCAAACAGGCGCGCGCGATCCTGCCCAAACAGGTGGATCGCAAGGATGCAATTTACAACATCAGCCGCGCTGTGCTGGTGACCGAAGCCCTGCGTACAGGCGACCTGGATCTGCTCGGCAAAGCCATGAGCGATGCCCTGCACCAGCCGTA
>DYDH01000219.1 GCA_020717985.1 Herpetosiphon sp.
CTGATCGAAGCCATCATCCTCAGCCTTGCAGGCGGATTGGTCGGAGTCATCCTCGGCGTCGGCGGCTCGTATCTATTCGACATGTTTGGAACCATGCGGACCGAAATCGTCCCCATATCCATTCCGCTGGCATTTGGCGCAGCAACCGTCGTCGGCATTTTCTTCGGCTACTACCCCGCCACACAAGCCGCAAAACTTGATCCCATCGAAGCATTACGACGCGAATAAAAATATAGCGTGTTACGTGTTGCGAAAAAAAACGGAACACGTAACACGCAAACTATCAATTAAAAGGATTCACCCATGAAAAAGATTTTTCTCCCCCTCGTGTTTCTCTTTGTTCTTTTGCTCGCCTCCTGCTCTGGGACGGCTGCTCCTACTCCGACAACAGGCGGCGACATCTATGTCAGCCCAAACCTACCCGTAGATTACGAAGGCGCGTTGGCAGTCCGCAATCAACTGGCGCTTGGAACGCTCGAACTGATCCAAACCGATTCAGCCATCAGCGCCGAACAAGCGCAAACTCTCCTTCCGCTTTGGCAGGCGCTTCGCAGCACCCAACAAGCGGGCGGAACAGCCCAAGCCGAAGTCAGTGCATTGTTGACTCAAATCGAAGCCGCAATGAAGCCTGAACAATTACAGTCCATTGCCAGCATGAAGTTGACCTTCACTAACATGCAGGAATGGGCAACCGCCAACGGCATCACCATGGGTAGCGGCGGCGGACAACCTGGTCAGGGCAGCGGCATGTCACCCGAAGCGCGCGCCACCAAACAAGCCGCCGAAGGTGTCACCTCCAGCGAAGGCGGAAGCGGCAGCAAACTCCCGACCGCATTAATGGACGCAGTCATCGCCTCGTTGGAAGCGCAGATTCAGTAAAAATAGACTTACGGAGAACCCCATGAAAAAAAGCATCTTTCGTATCGCCCTCTTTACCCTGCTCATCGTCAGTTCCGTCTACGCCTGCGCGCCGACAGTTGAAGCAACACCCACCTCACTGGCATCTGCCTACTTGAGCATCGAATATGGGGACGCGGCGAATGTCCGCAGTCAACTGGCGTATGGCACGCTCAAACTGACCGACGTAACGCCTGAACAAGCAAAGGCTTTGATTCCGCTTTGGCAGGCAGTCATCAGCCTAAGCGGCGACACGACCACCGCCAGCGAGGAACTCACCGCCGTGCAGGATCAAATCACAGCAGCGATGACCGAATCCCAATTGCAAGCCATCGCCGAAATGAAAATTACCAATACAGGGCTGAATGAGTTTTACGCGCAATACGGCGTTTCGTTGCCGACGCCCGTCCCAGGTGTGACGAAGGTTCCAGGCTCAGGTAGCGGCAAGACCGAGGAAGAAAAAGCCGCCGCGCAAGCCACCGCCGCCGCATTGGGTCAAACCACAGGCACGGGGCAGACAGCCAAGACTCTGTTGTTCGAAAAGACGATTGAATATCTGAGTGAGATTGTCAAATAACAAAAAGACCTCCGAAGTCTCGCGAAGCGCTTCGGAGGTCTGAATTACTCAAACCATTTCTTATCCAGCGGCGCCCATTCGTCGCTTTGCTCGGCGGCATCTTTCCAGTTTTCCTTGCCGCTCCATGACTCGATTTGGATGGCATAGACCGAGGTGGCGCGCAATTCCTTATCCGTGACCTCACGGTATTCCTTTCCCGCCGTCATCCCCGGAAAATATTTACCGATCAAACGCTTCAATACCCGGCGCGACTCATCAGGGTCGCTTAAGATGCGGGCTGTGCCAAAGACCATCACACTGCGATATTGCAACGAGAACTCCAAAGCGACATTCGAAGGTAGCAACTTCCCCAATTCACTGGCTTCCAAACAGACCTTCGGATTTTTTTCGATACTCGAACGGATTCTGCCCACAACATTGGAATGAAAGATGATCCGATGATTTTCTTCGTCGAACCAGAATGTGTTTGGGTTCAGGAAAGGCTGGTCGTCCCAAATGTATGCAATGTGACCGACTCTGGCTTCATGCAGAAATGCGCGGATCCAGTCATCTTCGCGTTTGTTTTCAGGGAGTCTTTGAAATGCTGTGGGAGGTTGATTTTCGTAGCTGCGTGTCATATTTGGGTGTCCGGTAGATTTAATATATGGGTTACTGATTGTCAACAAGCAAATATTTGTACCATGCCCACAGAGCAACATAGCCTGTAAGCAGCGTTACGGCTAACAACACCCGGCCCCACCATCCAATACTTCCAAAAGCCGCAAGAAGAAAATACACGGCAGCGGCGCTGGTTATGGCGCCCAGTAAAGCAACTTCAACTGCCATGAGGTTTGCAATGCTATACGGTTTATCTGTGGGTGGAAGAGTCTTCAGTCTCCATTTGAAGGCCGGTTCAATTTTCCTATTGTGTTTGATGTAAAAATCCTTAATCTCATTCATAGCCTGCACTGATTCATGCCACGCGGCGCGCAGGCGGGCAAGCTGAGCCAAAGTCAATACGCCAAGAATTGTAAGCACTACAAATAGACCTGAAAATGCAAGGGATACATTTTTCAAATCGTTGGTTGAAAAAATCGCGCTTAGGATAGCCGCCACAAGCGACCCGACCGAAACAAAATAAAATGATGCAACACGCGAACGGTCTTCGTTCGCCTGAAATACAGTGCTGGCAATATAGTCGTATTCAGCTTTCAATATTTCATCGGAGTTGAGTTTTGGTTTTGTTGGCATGGTCATTTTCCTTGTATAAATTTTCTTCATGAAATACGGCCTGGAGTCCGCATTTCATGAAGGTTGTAACACTGGACTATGCATCAAATGCCCATTCGCCCTGACGCATGACGGGTTCACGTGAGCCATCTTTTGTAATACCGTCGATATCCATCTTTGGCGAACCGATCATGAAGTCCACGTGGTTGAGGCTGACGTTGCCGCCAGCGGAGATAAACTCGTCGTCGTTCAACTCCTCCCCACCTGTAAGCGTGAAGCGATAGGCGCGTCCAATGGCAATATGACAGGATGCGTTCTCATCATATAAAGTGTTGTAGAAAAGATGTCCGCGTTGGGCAATTGGAGAACTGGCGGGCACAAGAGCGACTTCCCCGAGGCGGTGCGAGCCTTCATCGGTATCCACCAGTTTTTGGAGGGCAGTTTCGCCCTTCTTTGCGGTGACTTTGGTCACACGTCCCTTCTCAAAGGTGACCTGGAAATCTTCGATCAATGTGCCGCCGTAGCTCAACGGGAATGTGGATGTCACAACTCCGTCGGCGCGGTTTCTATCGGGCAGGGTGAAGACTTCCTCTGTGGGCATGTTGGCAGTGAATGCCACACCATTCTGCGCCATGGACTGGGCGCTGATCCAGATATGTCCGTTGGGGAGTCCAAGTGTAAAGTCTGTGCCTGGCGCGGAATAATGCAAGGCGGTGTATTGTTTGGCTTGCAAATATTTTGCGCGCCTGCGCAAATTGACAATGTGCGTTTCCCACGCGGCAATCGGATCAGGTTGGTCAATACGACTGGTTTCAAAAACGGCTTTCCATAATTTCTTCTGCGCCGACTGCGGTGTAAGTTTGGGGAAGACCTTCTTTGCCCATTCTTCCCCTGCCGCAGCGACCACACACCAGTTAACAGCGTTGGTGGTAACTTTTTCGCTGACCCTGCTGAAGTGTTGCAGGTGGGTTTTCTGCATCATGCCCACAATTTCAGGGTCAATTCCGTTGAACAGGTCTGGGTTTGCGCCTGCAATGGAAAGCAGGGCGTCGCCGTTTTCGATCATCTTCACGATGGCATCCACCTGCCAGGTGGAGTATTCGCCGAAGGAATCATGCGGCGCATATTGAGCGCGCAGGCGCAGCATTTCTTCGTCGCCCCAGATCACATCCACATATTTTGCGCCGACAGCATACGCCGCTTTGGCAACTTCACGCACCAACGGCGCGAACTGATGCGGAACGCCGCGATTTGCCGCAAGCGTGATGATCAACCGTTGTCCGAAGCGAATATTCAATCCAACTTTTACAATTGCCTCCGCATATTTTTGCAGCATTTCCTGGTGTGTTTTGTCAATCATGGAACCTCTATTAACGGGATTTTGTGTCATTTTCATCCAAGTATAGCATGGACATTTCTGCCGCATCCAAACCAACATCGCTTGACGCTTGACGAAAGGGGTCGGGTATACTTACAAAAACATTGATTAAATCTGAGGGCAATGGGTATGCGCTACTTTGTAAATATTCAAACCGTGATTATTGATATTGGTTTAGTAGTTAAAGCGAGAAGCTTCGCCAAACAAGTTACTCCCACCATTGGTTCGCCCGGCAGCGGCTATCGGGATACGAATCAATTCAATTTGCAGAAAATCGAAAACGATCATTTCGTCAGCAAAATTGGGGAGGAAGCTGTCAGAATTGTTTTTGAACAATGCGGACGGAAAGTTCAGGGGCCAGATTACCAAATTTATGCAGGGAAACAAAAATCATGGGACTCCGATCTATATATTGACGGTTTTGGTCTTGCGGTAAAAACACAAGCGGCATCATTGGCTAAAAAATTTGGATTATCCTGGACCTTCCAGGCTGGGACTTATCGCAAAGACCCAATTTTGAATAAGTTGGATGCCTGGGTGTGTTTTGTTGAATTCAACGAGTCAACCCGCCAATGCAGGGTTTATCCGCCTTACCAAATCAAAGAGTTGACTTTTGGAGAGCCTAAACTCGATAAATTAAAGGGAAGCAAAAAGGTCGTTTACGCGGAGAGCTTACCCGCCATAGGCAATTAATGATGAGCATACTAAAAAGTCCGTTGCGTTACCCCGGTGGAAAATCCAGGGCAATTCCTAAAATATTGGAGCACTTCCCTGAATCCTTTTTAGAATTCCGCGAACCTTTTGTGGGCGGCGGTTCTGTATTTGTGGCCATAAGACAAAAATTTCCCGAGGCTAAAGTCTGGATTAACGATTTGAATTTTGACTTGTATTGTTTTTGGAAAATTGCCCAATCCAATACGCGGGAGTTTGCAGGCGCAATTACGAAAATCAAAGATGAAACAAAAGATGGCAGGGAATTGTTTGAGGAATTCAGAAGCAGCTTAAACAACAACCTTTCAGATTTTGATCGAGCCGTGCGTTTTTTTGTCTTAAACAGAATTTCTTTTTCCGGCACAGTGGATTCAGGCGGATACTCAGAATTGGCGTACCGCTCAAGATTTACACATTCATCCATAAGCCGCCTGTTATCTCTGGAGCCTCTGCTGCAAAATGTAAAAATAACCAATCTGGATTACAGAAATGTGATCCATGAATCTGGAAATAATGTGCTTATTTTTCTCGACCCGCCCTATTTAGCGGCAACAAAATCCAGATTATATGGAAAAAACGGTGACCTGCATTTGGGTTTTGAACATGCTGAATTTGCAAATGAGATGAAAAACTGCGGACACAATTGGCTGATTACTTACGATGATACAGCGGAAATACGGCAAAACTTTTTCTACGCAAATCTATACGAATGGGAACTTCAATACGGAATGAATAATTACAAGCAAAATAACGCGGCCAAAGGAAAGGAATTATTTATCACCAATTATCATTCCAAAGCTATATAGTTTTTAATTAAACCTATTGCAAAAGTCTTCTGTGCCACAGAGTTCGCAGAGAAAAAAGAGGTCGAAGAGTCTTTTCTCAAAGGTCTCGGTCAGCAATTCCAAATTCAAAATTCAAATCTCGGCAAAATCCGCCCCTTTGGTTGGATTTTGCGGCTTTTGTGAAAGCCGCAATCGATTTACTGACGTTTACTATGCCAAAGAGACTGGAATTACCCGATTTTGGGTTTGCTCGATTTCAAATTTGGAATTGCTGGGTCTCGGTGCGCTCTGTGGCTATTTATGCAAGAGGTCAATTATAAAAAACTGCAATACATGCGTTTCAAACTTCCGAAAATACTTTCAGGATTCTGTCTGGGACGCACGTTGAGGTTATAATTTAAATTGACAACATAAAGAAACCAGATTACCTCGCTGAGAAAAAGCAAGGAAATATGGGTAAATAGATTGAAAAAATCTTTTCTGGAAGTGAAATCATGAACATAGAAGATGCAAGAAAAATCTATTGGCTAAAAAATTATTACAAGCCATTAGGCGAATTATTGGATGAGGGTTATCTTAATCAATCGAGATTAGAGTGGGCGGCTGAAAGAGCTTATGACCCAGCACTAAAAGAAGCCGCCAAGTTTCTATTAAATTGGCAGAAACAATCATCGCCAAAACCAGTAGCTGACAAGAAAGCCACACTACCATCAGGCGTACAACTGCCGAGCGGGATGAGTCTTGAACAAGCTCGCGCAACCTTATGGACTCTTGCGCCTTTCAAAGGTCAACCGATGGGAATGCTTGTTGAAACAAAGCAAATATCAATAAAGGATTTAGGCTATGCTGTCGATAATGCATGGGATGAGCGTGTGCGAAAAGCAGCGATGGTTTTGATGCTTCTTCGCTTAGATCAAGCAATAAAAGAACCAGAAACGCCTTCTGGGTTTCTAAATGTCACTTCTGGTGGAAAAAGCTATGCGGAGTATAAGCAGGATCTGCTAACGCTAATCCAAGGAATACTATTTGGTGCGAGTTTAACATTATCTATTGTGTGGGCTGTTGGGATTTTTACAAAAAAACAGCTAAATCAAACAGGCAAGTCTATCTCGGATTTGGTTGCCTCACCTACTGGCGTCATAACTTTCATAATAATAATAGTATTTTTTGCAAGTTTGCTTTGGTTAACCTCGTTTCTGACCGATAAAGTAATGGAAAGGATTGACAGACAAAAGGAAAATTATCGCAAAGGTGAAGAAGGAGAAAATAAAGTTGTAGAAATTATGGCGCGGACACTGGATGGTAACTGGTCGTTATTTAGAAACATTCTTTTGCCTGGACGCAAAAAAACCGATCTTGACGCAGTGCTTGTTGGTCCATCGGGTATTTGGGTATTAGAAGTCAAAACCTTTACTGGAACTTACAGGAATGTCGGCGAGCATTGGGAGTATCGCATCGGCAATAATTGGAAGCAAAGTAGCAAAAGTCCAAGCCGCCAAGCAAAAAATAACGCAGTCTGCTTATCCGAATTTTTCAAAGCAGATAATATTTCACAATGGGTCACTCCTGTCGTCATTTGGGCTAACCAAGAAAGTTCCCTGACAATAGAAAATCCTTCGGTGGCTATCTGGCAATATAACCGTTTACCCGATGAATTAGGGAATATCTGGCGTGGAGAAAAACTCTCGGAATCAGAAAGACTTAAGATTACAGATAAACTTTCAAAACTTTGTGAACAGCAAAAGAAGCTAACATAAAAAAGGTGATGGTCATCTGCTTCTCAAAGATGACCATCACCTAATCTTATTTCCACGGCGCGGTAATAAGCGGAGTCTCCGCATCTGCGGCGTGAC
>DYDH01000565.1 GCA_020717985.1 Herpetosiphon sp.
GAATGCCTTGATTTGCAACTATTCTTGTTTCAATTTCGCCTTTTTCCAATCCAAACATAAGCCCAGTTGCTAGTCCCCCAAAAAATCCAATAATCAGGGAAGAAGAGAAGATTATAAAAGTAAATCCAGTTGAATACAACGCTCCTAGCAGGTTGTCGGAGAGAATGCTGGTAGAGTTAAGGAATGACGCGAAAATTTAAGTTACCGGATTACGAAGCGACGTTGAATACGCCAATTTTCTTGAAAGATGCTCTGTCTGAAGATCATCTGGCACGTTTTGTGGTAGATATTATCTCACAGCTAGATTTGAGTAAAATTTATGCAGGGTATGCAGAGAGAGGAGGCGAAGCGATAGCGCCAGAATCTTTATTAGGCTTGCTCTTTTATGGGTATGCCAGCGGGATATTCAGTTCGCGCAAGTTAGAAAAAGCGACCTACGAAAACCTGGGAGTTCGGTATGTAGCAGGCGGACTGCATCCGGATCATGACACAATAGCGAATTTTCGGAAGATCTTTCTATCTGAATTGCAGGGGTTGTTTGTGCAGATATTGTTGATAGCGAAGGTAGCGGGTGTGTTGAAAATGGGCAATCTCAGTTTGGACGGCAGTAAAATTCATGCAGATGCATCGAAAAGCCATGCAGTCAGTTATAAACGGCTTTTGGCAATAGAAAGGCAATTGAAAGAGGAAGTCGCTGAATTGTTTGAGTTAGGCGAGAAAGCAGACCAGGGAGAAATCCAATTGCCAGAAGGATTTTTGGTGCAAGATGAAGTTGTGTTACGCCAGGATCGATTGATGAAATTGGTGGAAGCAAAAGCGATTTTGGAAGCTCGTGCCCAAGAACGCTATGAGAATGAAAAAGTAGAATACGACAACAAAATGCGCGAGCGCGAAGCCAAAGCGCGAAAGCGCAAGCGGAAACACAGCGGAAAAGAACCCAAACCTCCGGAAACTGGACCGCGCGACAAAGATCAATTCAATTTTACCGATTCAGAGTCGCGAATTATGAAGAATAGTACCAACGATGGCTTTGACCAACACTACAACGTTCAAGCAGCCGTGGAGCAGAACAGCATGTTAATCGTAGCCACTTCCCTGTCCAATCACCCGAACGACAAAAAAGAAGCCGAACCTACTTTGCAAGCGCTTCCTGCTGAACTGGGCACACCCAATGCCGTTGCGTTGGATAATGGTTTCTTTAGCGAAGCCAATATCCGTGTCATCGAAGGATATGGCATTCAGCCATATATTGCAACGGGTCGCGAAGCGCATCGCAAAGACCTCAACGTGTTGTTGGGCAAACTGCCGCAAGTGCCTGCGC
>DYDH01000566.1:0-1065 GCA_020717985.1 Herpetosiphon sp.
GCAGTTTTCGCACAAACGCTTGGTATTCGCCGGACACCCAAACGCACCGCAGCCTTGATCGCTTTGCGCACACAAAATGTCACAAGTATCGGATATCGAAACTTTTGGCGCCGGACAGCTGGCAAGACAGCTCCCGCCCCCACGGCTCCCGTCACAAGGCGTCTGCCCGCAGTTAACATAAGAACAGCTACAGGTTCCAAATCTACCACAAATTAAGCCCGGTGTTGTACACGAATAACCGGGATCACCAACACATGAACAAACCTTATTACAACAGGTAACAATCCCTGTGCAAGTTTGCGCCAAAACCGGCTGGTTTCCAGCCAAAAATAAAAAACCGATGATTCCCAAAACAACTAACCAAAATCGCATACCCAATCAGCATAGCACAAGAAGTTATGGCAAAGAAAGTTAACGGTATTGCGCCATAAACGCATCCGTCAATGTTTCAAATAACTTGGCTAGATCCGGATCAGATGAAATATCTTCGGCATCAGCATAAGAGAAAGCATTTATATCTTCTCCTTTCGCTAAGGTTCTGAAAACGCGTAATGCTAATCCTCCAAAACTTTGAGACGCCCGAGGACGAGAATAATCGAGAGTATAACCATGATTAGCTAAATCTTCCTCAAGTGTTTCATACGGCTCATATGCTTTAAGAAATTGATCATCAACAATCACCAAAATTCCATGTCCATCCTCGCCAGTAGTGAAAAAACCACCACCAATATCTGATCCGCCGGTGGCCCCGTCCATAATCCCTGTCCTTAACTCAACCGGCAGAGCGTAGTATTCCGGCATTGACCCGGCCAGCACAATTTCCATTGGCAATTTCGGGTTCCACTGCTCTTCTTCCCATTTTACATTCCAGTCATTGGCAGCGCCCGATTTCGAGCGCGGCAGCTGCAAAGCAACCGAATCCTGTTGTATCAGCCAGCTCCATAAAGCGTCCGGCGTGGCAAACCGGCCTTTGAACTGGCCTTCGAACAAGGCCTGCCCTAGCCAGCCTTTGAGCACTGCGGCGGTCTTTGCGTTCACTTCCACCGCCCCGTCCAAATTCCAGTC
>DYDH01000566.1:1103-1257 GCA_020717985.1 Herpetosiphon sp.
CCCGCGTCATTTCCGTATGGCCGTCCAGCATAACCATTTCCCGCGCCAAGATTGTCTCATTGCCGGCACTGTCCACGCCGATCATCTGGCCGTCCGCCTGCCTGATTTCGGTGAATTGCCCCAGAAAGCCGGTGTCGTAATACATCGGCGCGCT
>DYDH01000220.1:0-1660 GCA_020717985.1 Herpetosiphon sp.
TTTTATTCCTTTTGGGGTTGACAAGTTTTGCGGAACAAAAGAATCATTGGGAACTTTCAAAAACAGATTACTCCGAAAGCACGAGCCCGGATACACTTGGCGTTGTCGCCGCACTGACCATCACGCTGATGGTTTTTTCGTCCTTTGCCTCCTCGGTATCGGTTGAAGATATTATGGAAAAGCTGCGTGAAAGGAATGGGGATATGGCAAAAGCCCAGGGCGAGTCGCTGGGGCTTGAACCTGTGAAGGATAATGCGGATATTGCCGGTGCCGGAAGCGGTCTGCCTCGTTCCCACTTGATCAAGTCTGGCGCTGAACTCTCGCGGCAACTCGTGATGACAATCTCCACCGGCGAATTGCCTCCCATGCCTGTAATTGCGCATGTGTCTGTTCCACGTCATTACTGGCGCATGCTTACCTATCAGGTGTACACCGGCAATGGCTGGCAGAATCCATCGGCATTCGGTGACGATGTGATGCCCAATGAAAAGTTGATCGATGAGATTCCCCCCGATTATCGAGTCGTGGCACAGTCTGTGACATTTCCCAACAAAGCGGGCGATCGGTTGTATTGGACGGGGACACTTCGAAGCGCAGATGTGCCGTTCGAGGTCGCATGGTTACGCAAGGCGGAAAGTGGTCCGCTGCTTAATTCCAACATGTTCGCGGCATTGGCTGCAACGAAATCGTATCAAGCCGAATCTCTAGAGTTGAATGTAGATGCCAGGGCATTGCGTGAATCTCCCAGCGTATATCCCGATTGGGTGCGCCGCCAATTCCTGTCACTGCCTGACTCTGTGCCTGCGCGCGTCCATGCACTGGCGCGTGATCTGACCGCCTCAGAATCGACTCCGTATGACCGCGCGCAGTCCATCGAAAACTACCTGCGCACGTTCCCATACACACTTGAAGTTGATGCGCCTCCCCCAGACCGCGATGCAGCGGATTATTTTCTCTTTGACCTCAAGCAGGGGTATTGCGACTATTACGCCACCTCGATGGCTGTGCTGGCGCGTGCGTCTGGTTTGCCTGCGCGGCTTGTCATCGGTTATGCCAATGGGGCTTATGATTTTGAACGCGCACAGTATATTGTCACAGAAAACTATGCCCATTCATGGGTTGAAATTTATTTTGTAAATATCGGCTGGGTGGAATTCGAACCGACCGCCAGCCTGCCTGCAATTCCGTATGAAGAAAAAAACGAACCCGCTGCGCCGATGGTGGAGACTTTGCCAGAGGCGCAAACTTTCCCGTCAAAGGTTGCGCCGTTCCTCCAAAGTATATTTACCAACGCATGGTTCCCCGCCCTCATCCTATTTGTTTGCAGTTTGTTGTGGATTGGATTTGACTCACTCAGCCTCAGTCAGCTTGACCCCTCGAAAACAGCCCAGCTTTTATATGGGCGGCTGCGCCGTCTCGCGCGCCCGGTGACCGGATATGTTTTGAAAGACCAAACGGCACATTCCTATGCTTTTGCGCTCATCCAGCGCTTGTTGGCCTTGAAGGTTTCTCGCCGCTCACAAAACTGGCTCGCACCTGCTGGTGGCGAGATCGAACAATTAACCGAACTTTTCTCGCGCAGTTTGTTTGCGCCTTTACCCCCAACGCGCGCAGAAGCGAATGATGCGATCAGGACCTGGTCACGTTTGCGATGGAGATT
>DYDH01000220.1:1935-2916 GCA_020717985.1 Herpetosiphon sp.
GAAGACATCGCAAAGATAGGCGACGATGGAGAAATCGGTGACCACACGCCCCATGCCGATTTGACGATCCCCATCATATAGCCCAAAGACAAGTGAATTGGCAAACGCTTCGTTGGTACGTTCGCGCGGACGTCCATTCGCCCAATAGGAACGGGACAAAAAATCATATACAACGTTCATATCCAGCCGGGACGGGTCTGTGCTGATGGTGAATTGGTCGCGGTGAATTTCCATTATTTGCGTCATGCGGCGAGTGTATCACATCATGGTATCATCCCAATCTGGACTCGGACCGCTTGCTGTCCGAGTATTTCGTATGCTCCCGTCGCTGTCTTCGGCGGCGAAGATGCCGCCGAAAGCGTTTTAGAGTCGTAGTCACGACTTCAGTCGTGTTTTGTAAGACAAAGCGACTCAAGTCACCACTACAAAAAATCAATGGAGAAAAATGTTCAAACCTATCAGATGGAAAGATTTTCCGCGTGACTTTATCAAGATCGAAATCGGCTTTTTCTTGTTCGGGCTGGCGATCGCGTTGATGATCCGCGGCAATTTGGGGACGAGCGCCTGGGCTGTGTTGGAAGTGGCGCTGGCGAGTAAACTCGGCATTTCGGTTGGGACAATGACCGTGCTGATGGGTTTCCTGGTGCTTTCGGGCGCGTTGATCATGCGTGAACAATTGGGGTGGGGCACGCTGGCAAATATCCTGACCATTGGTCCCTGGGAGGATATGTGGCTTTCGATCATTCCTTCGGTAAAAGGAAATCTCCCGCTGCAAGTTGGAATGTTGTTGCTGGCGATCTTTCTCATGGGACTGGCAAGCGCAATTTACATCGGCGTGGATGCGGGCGCAGGTCCGCGTGACAGTATGATGCTGGCGATCAAACGCACAACGGGAGTAAGCATCCGCGTGGCGCGCGCCATTATCGAGGTGACGGTGGTTGCCATCGGCTGGATGTTGGGCGGACCCGCAGGCGTTGGCAC
>DYDH01000220.1:2940-7359 GCA_020717985.1 Herpetosiphon sp.
CCCGTCGGTGCAATGGGGTTTCAAGATATTCCATGTCCAGCCGCACAAGCCGATCGAGCCGGTGGTGGAGGCGGGGGTTGAAGGCGGGGCGGAGTAGATATTGCGTGATGCGTGTTCCGTAAAAGACGGAACACGCATCACGTTCAAAAAAGGAGACAAAAATGGAAAACGAATCAATTCCTCAACCGCAAAACCGTTCCACTGGCGCGCTGGTTATATTCCTGATCTTTTTGCTTCCCATGCCGCTGTGTTTGTTGACCTATCATTTCGTTGTATGGTCAATGGAACAAAGCGCAATTATGTCCTTGAGCGCCAAGAATCTTGCCTGGGCTGGACTGATCGGTCTAGCCGTGCAAGCCGTGGTGATGACGGGCATCATGGCAGTGCTTTGGTATTTCACCAAGGATGATCGCTTCAAGCCAGTGTACACAGGGTTGTTCGGCGCGGCGGTGATGGCTTTCCCTGCCTTGCTTTTGCGTTTGATCGGTACCAACAACGACCAGCTCGGTTCGATCATGCAATTTGTTTTATGTTCAATCGGCGCTGGCATTGTTATTGCTTTGCGTAAAAATAAAATCGAATGGGGGCGCGCTTCATTGCCGTTCGGTTTGCTCATCGCTGGCATTGGATTTTTACCGTTTGCCATCTATGGCTCATTCGGTTCGTTCGGCGACGCCTTCCTGGGTTTGCTGGCAAGCCTTGCGTTTGGTTTTCTTGCCGCCATGTTGATCGGCGAAACAGGCAACCTGTTTTTAGACGGCATCTGCATTGGCGCGGTACTTGCATTGCTTGGCTCTGCCATCGGCTATGACGGTTCGCAATTAATTCTGCTCGCAATTCTTCCCGCCTTTGCATTTGCCATTGCCGCAGTCATGCCGTCCAAACTTGCGGCGGGCGCGGTTACGTCCATGCTGGCGTTTGCCGCGCTGACGATGTTCGACCCCACCGAGTTGACCGCCCTTCTTGGCGACATCGCCGGCATTGCCTCGAAGACCACTGTCATCGTAATCGGACTTGGGATTATCACAAGTCTCACAGCGTTGATTCTGCGCTTCGCAACAGGATCAGGCTCGGGCGCGAGAGCCAAGCGCATCATCGGCTGGGCGGGCGCGGGCGTGGTCTGGGCATCCGTCATCGCCGCCTTCTTCATCTTTGGGCATCCTGGAAATTATGGCGACCGTCTCTTTGTCATCTTAAAAGATCAAGCGGATATTTCTGCCGTTGTGAAAATCAAAGACCGCGACGAACGATTGACCGCCGCTTATCAGCAGTTGACCGCGCACGCGAATTCGACGCAGGCGGGCTTGCGAAGTTTCTTCGATAAAGCGGACGTTGCGTACACGCCTTATTATTTGGAAAATGCGATGGAGGTGCAGGGCGGAACTTTGATTCGACTCTACCTGATGACGCGACCCGAAGTGGAGCGCATCATTCCAAGCCCGCGCCTGCGTGCCGCTCCCGAAGATTCTCCTTCGCCTGGAAATTTGACCGACGCGAACGGCGTGCAGTGGAATATTTCGATGATCGGCGCGGACAAGGTTTGGGATGAGTTTGGCGTGCGCGGCGCGGGCATTGTGGTCGGGCAATCTGATTCAGGCGTGGACGGAAAACATCCCGTGATTACCAAACAATATCGCGGTTACAACGCAAGCGACGATTACAACTGGTTCGACCCGTGGGATGGCACGACCTCGCCCAACGACGAAGGCGGTCACGGCACACATACCACAGGTGTTATCCTCGGCGCGAATGGAATCGGTGTTGCGCCCGAAGCGAAATGGATCGGCTGTGTGAATTTGGACCGCAACCTCGGCAACCCCGCCTTGTATTTGGATTGTATGCAGTTCATGCTCGCGCCGTTTCCACAGGGCGGCAATCCGCTGACTGATGGCGACCCCACCAAAGCCGCGCATGTTTTGAATAACTCATGGGGTTGCCCAACGCTCGAAGGCTGTGACCCGAATGCATTGTTGCCAGCCACAGATAATTTACGCAACGCGGGCATCTTCGTGGTTGTCTCCGCTGGCAATGACGGCCCCATGTGCGAGACGGTCGAGTCTCCGCCCTCGTTGTACGACTCTGCTTTTTCCGTCGGCGCATTTGACCAGTTTGGAAACGTGGCAGATTTCAGCAGTCGCGGTCCCGTGACTGCCGACGGCTCAGGCAGGGTCAAGCCTGACATCATCGCGCCAGGCGTGGACATTCTTTCATCCACTCCCGAAGGGACATACGCCCAATTCAGCGGCACTTCGATGGCGGGTCCGCATGTGGTTGGCGTTGTGGCGTTGATCTGGTCAGCCCAGCCAAAACTAATCGGCGATATCGACGCCACCGAACAACTCATCATTGACACCGCGAAACCCTACACAGGCGATACGTCCGCTGGCTGTTTCAGTGGAGGCGTTCCAAACAATGCCTATGGCTACGGCGTTGTGGATGTGTATGCGGCAGTGAAGCAGGCGCTGGGAAAATAAAATGAAAACTCCAAAAATCTCCCGTCCTAAACTTCCAAAAGGCTATGTGGATAACCCCATCTCTGAAGTGCCATGGAAATATGTCGAACAACGTTTGGCCGAATCCATTAATTACTGGCTCTGTTCCGTTTATCCCGATGGGCGTCCGCATGTTGTTCCGCGCTGGGGTGCATTTCTCGATGGCAAACTTTATTACGACGGCAGTCCAGAGACACGCCACGCGCTCAATCTTGAAAAGAATCCAAATGTGACCTTGCATCTCGAAAGTGGAAATGATGTGGTCATCATGGAGGGGACTTCTCAACCCGCCGCCAAACCCGCCCCCGAACTGGCTCAGCTACTATCGGCAGCCTACTGTTCCAAATATGAATCTGACGGATACGCGCCGAAACCAGATCAATGGGATGCGGGCGGCTTGTATGTTTTCATTCCGCGCCAATGCCTAGCTTGGACAAAGTTCTTCGAGAACCCGACAAAATTTATTTTCGAGAGTTAACCCATGTGGCTTTATCTTCTGCAAGGCATCGGCTACGGACTTGCCGCCGCATCCCAGCCTGGACCGTTTCAAACTTACATCATCTCGCAAACATTGACTCGCGGCTGGAGACGCACCTTGCCCGCCGCGCTCGCCCCGCTGGTCAGCGACGGTCCCATTATTTTGGTCTGCCTGCTGGTGTTGAGTCAAGTTCCCGTTTGGTTGCAGAGATTTCTTTACATCGCAGGCGGACTGTTTATTTTATATCTCGCCTACGGCACATTTAAGTCATGGAGAAATTTCAACCTGCAAACGTCCCAGCCAGACTCGGCAGGGAATCAAAGCGTGCTAAAAGCCGCGCTGATGAATGCCCTTAGTCCCAACCCATACATTTATTGGACTCTGGTCACGGGTCCCATTTTGCTCAAAGGCTGGCGTGAAACGCCTGTCAATGGAATTGGCTTTCTGGCGGGGTTTTACGTCACCATGGTCGGCAGTCTCGCGGCGATCATCCTTGTCTTTGGAGTAGCGTCAAAACTTGGACCAAAGGTAAATAAAGCATTACTGGCAGTTTCTGCGATTGCCTTGTTTTGCTTTGGGTTGTATCAATTGTGGCTCGGGATCATGGGGGTGTAGGTGCAAGGATTAAGGCAGTCGCTGTGCTTGTTTCGCTTGCGCTACCCTGACAATATCACATTCAAAGATTGGCTGTGAGGTATCCGCAAGTTCTACTTGCGGATACCCTCCATGCTCCAGAAGTAGAACTTCTGGACTCCAAATTACGTTAATATGACAATGTCAAACTATCCTTTATTTTTTGATGCGAGGCAATAAGCGCCCTGTTGTTTTCATATATTGGCGATAAGCATCCCTGAATCGGTCTAGCATCATTTTTTCCTCCGCGGAGACCCGAACCGCATACATCAGCAATAGTGTGCCGATGTAAATGGCACCAATCAACCAGTTGGCGGATAAAAACAAAAAACCGAAACCAACGATAAAGAATGTTGTGTACATGGGGTGCCTTATATAACGATAAGGCCCGCTGGTTACAAGTTCATGGTTTTCTGATAATGCCGGGATGGCTGTCCAGTTTTTTCCCAACACCTGGTGCGTCCACCCAAACAAACCTATGCCAGCACAGGTTGCGGCCGCGCCCGTCCAGCGCAGCCAGATCGGCATTGGGACATGGGCGAAATCGATCCAATGTGTAATAAAGTAAAGCGGCAGCAGAATATACGCCAGGGCAAACAGGAGAAAGAAAAACTTTTCCCGTTTTTCATTTGTGACAACGTACTTGCCGACACCTTTGACTTTTCTCTGAAAATAAAGGCGAAGTCCAAAATTAATAACCCATAGTACGCCAAAAACGATTCGGAAGATGGTTTCGCTTATTGAGTTCATGGATATTTGTCCTTTCTTCTTTACAATTTAATTATACATCTTCGTTCTGAATTGACAGTCCAATAG
>DYDH01000567.1 GCA_020717985.1 Herpetosiphon sp.
ATTCAAGGCGGCGCGGGAACTTCGACCAACATGAATGCGAATGAGGTCATTGCCAACCGCGCATTGGAACTGCTTGGATTTGAACGCGGCGATTATAAAAAAATTCATCCGCTCGAAGATGTGAACATGAGTCAAAGCACGAACGATGTCTACCCGACTGCGGTGAAGGTTGCGCTGCGATTCAAGATTGACGAACTCATCGCAGGCATGGATGTGTTGAGGCTGGCGTTTGCAGAAAAAGCCGCAGAGTTCAAAGACGTTTTGAAAATGGGACGCACCCAATTGCAGGATGCCGTGCCAATGACTCTCGGTCAGGAGTTCAGCACCTACGCGGTGATGCTCGAAGAAGACCAGCAACGACTGCGCGAAGCGGCGCTGCTGATTCAAGAAATGAATCTCGGCGCAACCGCCATCGGCACGGGCATCAACGCCCACCCCGATTACGCTGCACTGGCATGTAAATACTTGAATGAAGTCACTGGCATTTCGTACAGCACGGCAGGAAATTTAGTGGAAGCCACACAGGACGCGGGCGCATTTGTGCAACTCTCAGGTGTGTTGAAACGCGTGGCGGTGAAACTCTCGAAAGTTTGCAATGACCTGCGCCTGCTTTCTTCCGGTCCGCGGGCCGGGTTTGGCGAGATCAATTTGCCCGCGGTTCAGGCTGGGTCGAGCATCATGCCCGGCAAGGTGAACCCTGTGATTCCCGAAGTGGTCAATCAAATCGCGTTTATGGTCATCGGCAACGACGTGACCGTATCCTTCGCCGCTGAAGGCGGACAGTTGCAATTGAACGCATTCGAACCGATCATCGCGCGCAGTTTGTTCGACAGTCTTGTTTATCTGCGACAGGGATGTGTGACTCTGGCGGAACGTTGCGTAAAAGGAATCACCGCCAACCGCGAACATCTAACCGACATGTTGAATCAGTCCATTGGCATTGTCACCGCCTTGAATCCGCTGATCGGATACGAGAATGCAACCGCAGTGGCAAAAGAAGCTCACGCCACAGGAAAAGGCGTGGCGGAGATCGTACTGGCAAAAGGTTTGTTGACAAAAGAACAATTGGATGAAGTACTGCGCCCCGAAAACTTAACGCAACCTGGCTGGTTTAAGAAGTGAAAGGTAATGAGTGAGAAGTAATGAGTGAGAAGTTAGAAGTAATAAGAAGGCGGGGTGGACTCGTCTGTTGAAGAGTAGATGAATAAAGAGTTGCCATGAAAATTAGATCTGAAACTCCGCAAGATGCGAGCGCCATTGAGCAAATTACCATCGCCGCA
>DYDH01000221.1:0-4502 GCA_020717985.1 Herpetosiphon sp.
AGCGATGGCTGAAGCTGAAGTGGGGGATGATGTTTATATGGATGACCCCACAGTAAATAAATTACAGGAAAAAGCGGCAGAGATGCTTGGCAAGGAAGATTCGCTTTTTGTCCCTTCGGGGACGATGGGCAACTTGCTGGCGTTACTAGTGCATTGTCAGCGCGGGGATGAGGTGATCGTTGGCGATTGCGCTCATATTTATGTGAACGAAGCGGGTGGCATGTCTGCGCTCGGCGGGATTCATCCGCGCCCGATCAAGAATCAAGCAGACGGTACGTTGGCTTTGAATGATATTCTCGCATCCATCCAAACTGTGGATGTGCATCACACCATCACGCGCTTGATCTGTCTGGAGAATACGCAGAATATTTGCGGCGGTGTTGTGCTGTCAGCGGAATATACTCAACAGGTTGGGAAAATCGCGCGCGAAAATAATTTGTCCCTGCATATCGATGGCGCGCGAATTTTCAATGCGGCCGCGGCGCTGAATGTGGATGTGAAGGATTTGGTCGCGCCTGCGGACTCGGTGATGTTTTGTTTGAGCAAGGGATTGGTCGCGCCAGTAGGTTCGATGCTGGTTGGCTCGAAGAAATTTATCAGCCGCGCGCGTCACCTACGGAAGATGTTGGGCGGGGGGATGCGTCAGGTGGGGGTGTTGGCGGCGGCAGGATTGATTTCGCTGGAGACGATGACGGGGCGGCTTGGGCAGGATCATGCCCGGGCGAAGATTCTGTTTGAGGGGTTGAAACAGGTTCGGGGATTAAAGTTGGATGCGAGTCCTTTATCCAATATGGTGTATTTTGACCTGCTGGATGAAGTCAAATTAAGTGTGAATCAAATCGTCGAGGAAATGAAGAAGCGCGGCGTGCTGGTGGATTGGGCGGGTCCAAGGCGCTTCCGTTTGGTGACGCATTATTGGGTGGACGACGCGGGTGTGGAGAAGACGCTGGAAGCGTTTGCGAATGTTTTGAAATAGTCACGCTTAAAGCGTGACCTACGGGAGCGCGGGCGCGGATTCGACTTGATCGCGTCCGCGTTTTTTTGCTGTATAGAGTCTTTGGTCGGCGATGTCTATAAGTTTTGTGGTGTCATTGGTTTCCGTGGGAAAAACCGCAATGCCCATGCTGACAGTTGGGATGGGGATTGTTAGTTGTTCGTTATTTTTTATTTTCAGCAGACCCAATGTTTCGCGGATACGCTGGGCAACAAGTACGGCTTGATGTCCGTTTGTGTTTGGCAGGGAGATGCAAAACTCTTCGCCACCCCAGCGCCCGACAGCATCGATATTTTTAATGTGCCTGCGGATGATGTCGCATAAGCTGACGAGCACTTCATCTCCGACGAGATGACCGAAGGTGTCGTTGTATTGTTTGAAGTAATCAATATCAAGCATGATCAGACTGAGGGGTTGGTTTTGTGCTTTGCAGACTGTGGCTTGTTCGCCCAGAATTTGAATGAAGTAACCGTGGTTGTAAACATTAGTCAGGCTGTCCAGCCGTGCCTGTTCCTGTACGCGCGCGTGGTGATAGGCATTATCCAGGGCCAGCGCGGCGCGTTGGGCAATGGTGGAAAGTAATTCCATGTCACTGCGGCTGAATGCGTTGTGCCGGTAGGATGATATGGCCATGACGCCATCCACATGAGCGCCGCGCATCGGGACTCCCATCCATGAGTGGGTGGGTTTGTTTTTTCCTATGGTGATCATTTCAACATCGTCGAGTTGGACCTCCTGTCGCAGGTCTGGCAGGAATAGTTCCTGTTGATGGGTGATTATCCAGTTGGCGAGTGTGCCTTTCCTGTCCAACTGTATGTTGTGAAAATATTCTCCATCATCATTTAACAGTTCCATGTGTAATTGATCGCCATGTACAGTGCTGATGTAGTAGGAGTCCGCTTCGAGTGCGTTTTGAAATGCGGTGTTAAGCAGGGAAAAGACCTGTTTGGCATCCAGCGAGGAGACGATCTGTTTGCTTAGATCATTGATGATCTCAAGACGGTTGATCTGCTGCCTTGCCATGTTTTTTAATTGTTGAATGGTTTCCACACCCATCAGCGCGGCGACGGTAAGTCCGAAGTGCATAATCCATTCGTAACCAGGCATTTTTTCATTATGCCGAATTAATAAATAAAAGACGGTGACGCTGATAATCAGAAAATAAGAAGGGCCGCGGGTGGAAATCAGTGATGATGAAAGGGCGGCGATCAAAACAATTATATAGAGTAGTTGATCAATTCTTTCAGGGGAAAAATATATCATTGAACAAAGCGCGGTCGCGGCAAGGACCGCATTTATCCATGCAAATCCGGATTTGTTCAGCGCAGACGTATAAATAAAATAATAGAAGGAAAGGTAAATGCTTCCTCCAATACTATACATGATGAGAATGGTCTTGTTGAACGGTCCTTCAGGAAGGTAGACGATGTTTGTGACAATGACGGCAAAGAACATAATCAGTCCCGCCGCTACCGAAGGCAGGATGGATACCAGGCTTTCCTGCGGAGTAAAGCCACTGCGTTTGTCTTTATTTTTCATGATTTTTCTGTGGAAGAAGTCCTGGTTGATTCTCTGTAACCAGTTTTTTGAATATTCCAACAATTTCCGGGTCAAATAAAATTCCGGCTTCTTCCTGTAAATAATCAACTGCCTCCTGCTCTGAAATTTTTTGCCTGTAGGGACGATTGCTGGTGAGGGCGTCGAAGGCATCCACGATTGCGAACATGCGCGCCAGAATTGGAATCTCTTCGCCGTGTAAACCATCGGGATAACCGGTTCCATTCCATCGTTCCTGGTGGTGGCGGATGAGGGGAATGGTATCTTGCAGGAATGGAATTCCTTCCACGATCCTGGCTCCGATATCGGGGTGATGACGCATTAATTTCCACTCCTCTTCGCTCAAGGGGCCGGGCTTGTGCAGGATCGTGTCGCTGATGCCGATCTTGCCAATGTCATGTAAAAGTGAGCCGCGTTCCAATACCTTTAGTTGATCGTGTGAAAGGTTAAGCAATTTTCCCAATTTGGCTGTCAAGTGGCTGACGCGCAAACTGTGTCCTTCTGTTTCTCGGTCACGCGCATCCAGGGCAGACATGAGCGCGGCGAGGGTTTGGTCATAGGTTTCTTCAAGCGTGTCGTATGCAGCCTTGATCTCCGTTGCCTGACGGCGCGATTCGACCAATAGTACAGAACGCTCCAATGCAATCGCCGTCTGGTTTACCAGCGCTTGCAGGTCATTTGGATTGGCTATGGATTTATGTCCCTGGTCTTCGTGAATATCCATCCACAGGATGCCGTATTTGAGGATTGGGGTTTGAATGGGCAGGCAGGCCCGTGTCATGGAATTTCCTTGTGATAGATAAATAAGCTGCCCCGATTCCATTACATCCTTGATAATACCCATTGGATGTTCAACACCGGTATGTACCCCTGTTGAGTTGATCTGCACCTCGGCGACGATGTGTCCTTCCAGCCCGAGCAGGATGATGCCCGTTGTTGAACTTTTTGCGATTTTGTGCGCGGTCTGGGCGATATCCAGCGCGGCGTTTTGTAAATTCTCCGCTTGAATGATCTGGGTGCTCAGACGGTAAAGCAGGGAGGTTATCCGCAGGGACCCGCGCAATTCCTGCTGCAGCCAGGTACTTTCAAACGCGCCCGCTGCTTGAATGGAAAGAAGCTCAGCCAGAGACTGATCGTTTTCATTAAAAAAGACTTCATTTTGCTTCCCGAATGCAAGTATGGTTCCAATGCTCAAGCGGTGCCAGCGGATGGGGATGGCAATCATGCTCTTTAACCCGACATGGTCCAATGTCAAATGTGATGTGGGGGCATATTTTCTTACGTCGCGGACACGGAAGGGTTGAACGGCGTGAAACGCCATTTGTATCAACGCTTCAGAACTTTCGGATTTTTCAAGCGACTCTAATAGACGGGGGGATGCGCCCGAAGAAGCGCAAAGGGTAAAGTTTCTTTCCTGTCCCAGGTGAACTTGCACAAAAGTGAATCTTGCTTGCAGGATATCCCTGGCTATGGAAGCCACCTCACGCACGGTGGTTTCGGGCTGTACCATGGCGGATAACTGGCTTCCTGTTTGAACCAGGTTCATTAAACGCTGATGGTATCTGGAACGTTCCCATGAGCGGGATAATTCTGCGGCTACCGCCTCGGCAAGCCAAACGTCGATACTGCCAAACGCATTGATCTGTTCACTGTTGAGAATGATCGCCCCGTTGACATAGCCATTAAAGATCAACGGAATTATCACTGCCGAGAGGTTGGGTTCGTTTTCAAAGCGGATGTAATCCACATCCATTCCAATATCGTTGATGACCTGGGTTTTTCTTTGGCGTATGGCGCGCCCCAGCGCACCAACTGAAACATTCTGGCTAAAACCGGATGGGATCAGATTGATCTGTTTCCCTGCCGCGGCGAGAAGCATAAATTCCTTCTGATCTGGCTCATGCACGAACAGGCAAACCAGGTCGCAATTTAAAGCCCGTTCCAGTGAATT
>DYDH01000221.1:4514-7291 GCA_020717985.1 Herpetosiphon sp.
AAAGCCCGTTCCAGTGAATTTACAGCCAATTGCGCCGCAACCGGCTGGTCCAATTGATTTTCAAGCTGCTGGCTTAATTCCATCAACAGGGTGATTTGATTGTTCCGTTTCTTCTCATTTGTCAGTTGGCGCGCAAGTGAACTGATCTGGTCAGATTGCGCGTTAAGGCGGATTTGCAGTCTCTCGCTCGTGTGCGTGAATGGTTTGAGGTAGCGCTCCAGCCTGCTATTCCATAAGACCAGATTTTGAGCTGAAGATGGATTTATATCCTCTTCCATATGTGTCAATTCGTTTATCAAACCATTGATCGTCATAATGATCGTGGCGATTTCGTAATACAGTATCGTTGAGATAAGGGCAAAGAATATAAATGCCGCATCGCGCGCAGTGAGAAACGCTGTATTCCCGGACTTGAGCGGGAGGTCCATCACGGCAAGCAATGCGCTTAGGAATATGAGCAGGGTTGTTTCCAGTGTGCTGACAATTTTGACCGCCCTGGTTCCAAGAATATCGTTTTCCGGCAGTTTCAATCGCTCCCATGGAAGGAGTCGGCTGAGTAACATTGTTGAAACAAGCAAGGCAGGCGCAATCAAATGTGCGGCGGATGCGGTTGGAATGAATACAAGACCCCATCCCAGCCAAGGAACAATCTGTACGCGCGAAAAAAGTGCGTCGAATTTTTCTGCGCTGATGATCTTCCTAAGTACTTCAAAAGACGGAGTGACCAGGAAGATAACGATCAGGATGGTTCTATAGGAAGTTATATCAACTTGCGCGTATTGGCTGCCTGAAACTGCAAGATAAATGCCGCTTGAAAATCCGATCAATACAAAGGTTGAATTTAGGGGGTCGGTCAGCGCCAATCGTTTTTTTAACGGGGTGATCAGCGCCAATTGCATGATCCCCACAAAACAATAAATGGATCCTTCAATGAAATATCCCGCCCGAATAAAAACGACGGCCAAAATGAACAGAAAGAGAACCGACGCGCTTCGATAAAACATGGTTCGCTTCTCGCTGGACTTCAATACAAACAAGAACTGGTTTGATAAAGCGGATAGGTAACAAAATATTCCCAGGATCGACAGCCCCCAGCCTGGTATGCCCGAGCCAGCCAGGTAAAAACGAAAAGGGATCAACAACAGGCTTGTCCCTGTCACCCCAAGTATCCATGAAGAAAGCGCGTTCAAGTCGTTTTCAGAGGATTGTTTCATTGTCGGCGTAGCATAGCATAATAGGCAGATTTTTTCTACCTTTAAAAAGCCGTTTGTGATTTCTGATATAATCGCGTCGCATATCGGGGATGCGGACTTTCACAAAAAAATCTTAGACAGGTAGAAACAAATGCAAAATTTTATTTCCCTCGCTCAAATTGACTCAGCCGCACAGGCGATCAAAAAACAGATAGCCGCACTTCGTGTGCCCGTCGTGGGAATCATTCTCGGCTCCGGTCTTAACGATCTGGCTGATTCCGTCCAAAAGGCAATTCACATCCATTACAGTGACCTGCCTAACTTCCCTGTCTCAACAGTGCATGGACATGCCGGGCGTTTTGTCATCGGTGAGTTGGAAGGCAAGCCTGTGCTTGTGATGCAGGGACGCATCCACTATTACGAAGGCTATACCATGGGACAGGTCACTCTGCCTGTGCGTGTCATGCAGCGATTGGGAATTCCAAACATGATCGTTACAAACGCCGCCGGTGGGGTGCATCCTGATTTTGAACCCGGTGATGTGATGCTCATTACTGACCAACTTAACCTGATGGGCATGTCCGGTTTGAATCCGCTCATGGGACCAAATCTGGATGAGATCGGTACGCGCTTCCCTGATATGAGTCAACCGTATGACCGAGCCTATAGTGACCTTGCCCGTAAAGTTGCAAAAGAAAATAACATTACCCTGCGCGAAGGTGTGTACGCGGGTTTAAGCGGACCTTCCTTTGAATCCCCGGCTGACCTCCGATTTTTGCGCCTTGCAGGCGCGGATGCAGTTGGCATGTCCACAGTGCCTGAGGTGATCATTGCGCGGCATGGCGATATGCGCGTGCTTGGGCTTTCAGGGATTAGCAACAAGGCCAATCTGGATGGCTCCACGATCACAACCCACGAAGAGGTTATTGCCGCAGGCAAGGTAATCACACCCAAGGTCGAGAAGATCATACGCGGTGTATTGCAAAGTATGTAATTAGAGTTTGCAAATGGCAGAATTTTATAAATTCCTCGCTTTGTATGAGGCGCTGATCTATATCCTGCTGGCGATAGGAGCCCTCTTTGCTTTTCGCTGGCTGTGGCGTTCGTGGCGGGAATCTCAAACCGCCGTTTATACCATGGAGCGCGAGTTCTCCTCCCGTCGTCTAGGGCAATCTGCCGCCATCTCAACCTTGATTGTCGTTTTATTCTGTGCTGAATTTTTTGCGGCAACCTTTATTATTCCGGGGCTTCCCTCGGATGTTTTTCTCACCACACCCACACTGGACTTAATCTCAACCCCCACTGGCACACTGTCCGCTGAAATGATGACCCAGTTTGCAAATTTCCCCCAGCAAACAGCAGTTGCAAATGTGACTGGTTGTACTCCCAATCAGATCATGCTCACATCTCCTGAGCCGGGGGATGAAGTAAAAGGCACAGTCGAACTGGTCGGCACCGTCAATATCCCGAATTTTGGATTTTATAAATATGAAGTTGCGCGGCTGGGAACTGACACCTGGGCGACCATCTCCGCTGACCGAAACACTGTCAATAACGGGCTGCTTGGGCGTTGGAATACAACCG
>DYDH01000222.1 GCA_020717985.1 Herpetosiphon sp.
GGGCGCGGCGAGGATGTTATTCAAGACCATTGCAAGTTCCATGCGGTCTTTGGCCGGGAAGAAGGTATCCACGGAAAATGCGCCGAGGTTTTTGAACGGGGGCGTCTGTGTTTGCAGGATCAATTCAGTAAGATCAAGGTCGTTGCCTTCGCTCCAATGAAATTCAAAAATATTGGAAAGCAAAATATGTTCACGCGAGCGGATCGGGTCAAGGTCGTTCATGCCGACCAACCCAAGCAAGGCGGTGACTGTGCTGGAGATGCGTTCGCGCAAAACTTCGCGATTGGATTCCCAATCGAGGTCAGGCGCGGCGAGCGAAGAAAGCACGCTGACGGGAATCCCGGAATCAGAGCCGGGAGTATAGATGGCGAATTTCGCGGCGTTTTGCAAGGCAAGGATGCGATCCGAACCAATGCCCCATTCTTTTAATCCGGCGCCCCACGCGGAGGAGGCTTCGTCTGCGATCTCTTCCATTGATTTGCCCGTGCGACGTTCCATTTCGGGATCAATCCACGGTTGAAAATCCTGCGGAAGCAGGTCGGGAAAATGTAGCAATAAATTGGTCAGGTCGCCTTTGGGGTCAATAATGATGGCGGGCACATTTTGCAATGCGGCTTCTTCCAATAAGTCAACACACAAGCCGGTTTTGCCTGAGCCTGTCATGCCTGTGACAACGGCATGGGTCGTTAGATCTGCGGGGTCGTATTCAACGGGAGTGTTCGTGAGCTTGGCGGTTTTCGCATCCACCAAACGTCCGAGGTAAAAATTTGAGTCTGCCATGAGTTTCTCTCCATAATTTCTTTATAGGCCCTTTAGGGTCTTTGTAGAACGTGCGTGCTAGATGGTTTAATTTAATCCATTTTAGCGGAAAAGGCAATGATATGGAAAAGCAAGTTACAGGGCGCTGTCGGATAATTTTTTATACCGCATCATCCCCCATGCAACCGCCAATAATAACAACCCTGCCCCATCAAATATGATAAAGCGCAAAATGGAATCTCTCAATAGAACATGCTCCACGGTCAGCGTGGAAAAAATATAACTTTCCCCGATCAAGCCGATGGACTGCATGAGCAGGGCAAAGGTCAATGCCAGTTGATAGCGGATCGGGTCTCTCACGGCGAACAGATACGGCACATTCCACATCAGGAACAGAATGCCAAATCCGCGGATGGCGGCTTCTCCTGCCGCGCCTGAAAGTTCATACGCATTCACAAATCTACCGGGGAGAAATATGAAAACGAACGCGGCTTGCAAATTCCACGCGGTGACAATGCCAATCAACAGGCAGGCAAGCCATGGACGTATGAGGATGCAGCGCATCACACAGTTCTTTTAATCGTTATCGCCATCATCACTACTGTCATATCCCTCATCACTTGAACCGCCATTACTATTTTCATTATCTTCGCCATCGTTATTGTTATTTGAGATCGAAAACCCATCATTCCCCCTGGACCCAGAACTCTCCACCTCCACCGTTGTGACAATAAACCTGCCGTCCTGGGTATAGTAACCTTCTATTTCAACTTTAACTCCGTTCATCAAATCGCCTTCAACAGTGGGATTGTCCAAATAAACGGTTTTACCATTAATAACAAGCGTGGTGTCGGTCAGGGATTCAACAATACCTTCCACTTCAAAGTTGTCATGTGAATTTTTGTCTGGATCAGAATTGGAATTTGAATCCGATTGCATATCCACTTTGACAGGCTGTCCAACGGGAACAAACACGCCGTCTGGAAGCAGATCGATCGTTTCCAATTCCACAAATCCCTGCGCATTGGTTCGTCCAGTGATGATTACAGCCGTGCCACTGACAGGCGCTTGTAAATCGGCAGGAATCAAGACAGGCACACCCGATACATAGTCCATACCGTTCAACTGCGTGAACACACCTGCAAATTGAATGGTCTCATGACGGCCTTCAACAATTAATTCGCCAACTTCATCCAGGCGTTCACTATCGAATTCACTCTCGAGGAAATTTTTGTGGTCAAGGTCGAACGTGAAGAATAAACGCAGGTCTTCCCATGTGCGTTTGACGGGATATAAATGTTCCCCCGGCAAAGCAGATGAAGACGCGCCCACCAAGCCAGTTCCGCTTGCGAGGAAAAATGTTGCCAATGTAAACGAGATGGCAAGCCGCTGAAAGAGCGGGATCATACGCTTGCGCGGCGCAACTTTCGCTTCGCGCATCTCTGACGCGCGCTGCATTACTTTTGCTCGCCCTCGGCGAACTGCATCTGGCGAAGGAGCAACCACGCTCCGTGCGCGCGCCATGACGGAAGCCTTCAAAATCGGGTGTAATTCGCCGGCAAGATCGGGATAACGCGCAAGGACGGATTCAAGGTCAGCGCCGTTTTCGAGATCTTGCAGGCATATTTCCAATGCATCGTATATATTATTCATAATCCACCTCGCCAACTTCGCGCTGAAGCGCTGCCAATGCGCGGAACTGGAGAGCCTTAACCGCATTCACGTTCTTATTCATAAAAGCCGCGGTCTCTTCCAGGGAATAGCCCTGTCCAAATCGCAGGGCAAGTACATGTTGTTGTTCCGGGGTTAATTGAGCGTATGCGTCATTCACGATCCGGTTCTGTTCACGTTGATCGACTTCAGACGTAAGGCTCGGTCCACGGTCAGGCATGGACTCGGATAACTCATCTTCTGGTCGGCGATATTTTCGGCGAAGGTGATCTGTCACAACGTGGGAGGCTGTGCCGATCAACCAGCCTTTTAAGTTTGTTTGGGGGGAGCGTCCGCTTTGAACTGCCTCAAGCAGGCGGACAAAGACATCGCTGGCAATGTCTTCGGCGAGTGTTGGATCACCAATTCGATAGAGCACATAGCGGTAAATTTCGGAAAAATACTTGTCATAAACTGCGCCGATGGCATGCTGTTCCAGATTTTGCAAACCATCCAGGGCACGATCAGCGTCAATGAGCGGCATGGTATATAAAGCCTTTAGTTGAAAGTATGTGATTTGAATGTTATCTTCCATCGCAGTATACCATTTGACAAGTGCAATCTTTTAGATATGGTACTTAAGTTTCATTGACTGATTTCATTTTAGTAGTCGAACAACCTCCCAAAAAGTTACGGGTGGAAAAATTTCCCCTCTCACGGGGTGAAAGGGGATTTTAAGAAAGCGGAAAGAGAGTTAGTCCATTGCACTTACTGCGCCTGCATATACACCCTTTGAAATTCGGCGACAAATTGCGCGGCAATTTCCCCGCTGTAAATCACGATAAGGTTTTCATCATTTTTGGTTTCGGCGCTGTTGGTAAAATTATAAGAACCGAGAATAACAGTATTTCTGTCAATGATCATCACCTTATGATGCATTTGGCCTGGGTTTCCATCTCGCAGCACATCCAACCCCGCCTGTTTGAATGGGTCAAACTCGGTGCCAATATTAGAGTTAACCTGTTCATCTTCCATCACCCCCGCCACCACTACGCCATCCTCTGCGCGGGCGCGGACAGCGTCGCCAATTGAATCGGCGGTAAAAGAGAATGCCATGAAATAAATGCTCTCCTGTGCGTTTTCAACCAGGTCAAGGAAACTGGCTTGCACATGGTCGTCGGGCGCAAAATACACATCGATCGGCGTACCGTCAATTGTCACACGCGGATTGGGAGTCTTGGCTATGACATCAGGACCAAACTTGTCATCAACGAACATCTCTTCAAATTCTTTGGTGTAATTCTCAGCCATCTTCACCGAGCGGATTCGCATCAGGTTGTTATTATCTGTGTACCCGCCAGAATCTGTGAAATTCATCGAACCCATCCACACTTCGGAGTTATCAATGACCACAAATTTATCGTGCATCAATCCTTCGCGGCGGTCACCCAAAATTGGAATGCCGGCATCCTTTAATTTCTGCGGATCGGAACGGTCGAGGTTGTCACTCTCCATCACCATGCGGACTCGCACTCCGCGGTCATGAGCGCGCAATAAGGCATCGCGAATGCTGTTCAGGCTCAAGCTGTAAATGGCTACATCCACAGTTAAACGAGCCGAGTCAATGGCTGTTGCAAGTGGGCCGTCGGGTCCGCCCGTTTTTTGTGATGCAAGCGGACTTTCAGGGTTCGTAAAATACAGCTCGAACCAAGCGCCGCGCACACCATAGCCTGCGCCGAGGGGAATCTCTGTCAGCGTGGCGGATACTTCGGGAGCAGTACCAGTTACCGGCGCAGTCGGGGGCGCAGAGGTTCCTGTCGGCGTGACAGATTCACAGGCGGTCATCAAAATCAAAAGGGCGAGAATATAACTCAGTGTCTTCTTCATAAAAATCTCCAAGTGAAATTATAACTTCATCATAGACCCCAAAGCTTTTGGAAACCCGAGGTCTTTTTTCGTCAATGTTATAATCCCGCCACCCATGACAAACTCAACTGCAAATAAACAAATCGCGCGCGCGACCGGCACGGTGATGATCGCCATTTTTCTTGGGCAGATCACCGGGCTGGTGCGCGGCATGATCGTGGCTCACACATTCGGCGCCTCTCCTCAACTCGATGCATTCTTCGCCGCCAACCGTGTGAGTGAAACGTTATTTTTGTTGGTGGCGGGCGGCGCGCTTGGTTCTGCGTTTATTCCGACCTTCACTGGATTGCTCGCACGGGATGAAAAGGATTCAGCATGGAGACTGGCCGCTGCAATTGCAAACGCGGTCACGCTCACCCTCAGCTTGCTTGCCTTGCTGGTAGCATTGTTCGCCCCGCAAGTTGTCCGCTACGCGCTGGCCCCCGGACTCTCCAACGACCCGCAGCTCTTCACGCTGACCATTTCATTACTGCGGATCCAATTGATCTCAGCCGTGTTGTTTGGCTTGGGTGGATTATTCGTCGGCATTCTCAACGCGCACCAGATATTTCTTGTGCCTGCGCTGACGCCCGCATTATATCAACTTGGAATTATCTTTGGCGCGCTTGCGCTGGCTCCCTCAATGGGCATTTACGGACTGGCGTGGGGCGTGGTCATCGGCGCAGTTTTTTATCTACTCGTGCAAATCCCTTCGCTCATAAAACTACCCAATTTTTCACTTCTCACCTCTCACTTCTCACTTGGATTGCATGATTCAAATGTACGACAGGTACTCACCCTCATGGGTCCACGTCTGCTGGGCGTGGCAATTGTGCAACTGAATTTCTGGGTTAATACCTGGCTCGCTTCGCAGATGGTCAGCGGGAGTGTGACTGGTTTGTATTACGGCTTCTCGCTGATGCTGATGGCGCAGGCGGTCATCGCACAGTCTGCGGCAATTGCGGTCATGCCGACTTTTTCGGCGCAACATGCACTTGGACAGCAGGACGAGATGCGCTCATCGCTTTCGGCGACTTTGCGTTCTGTAATCCTGCTGGCTTTGCCTGCAAGCGCGGGACTCATCCTCCTGCGTAAGCCGCTGATCTCATTGTTATATCAGCGCGGCGAGTTTGACAATCGCGCCGTGGAAATTGTGGCATGGGCCTTGCTGTGGTATGCAGCGGGCATGGTGGGACATTCGATCATGGAAATTTTGACGCGCGCTTTTTATGCACAGCACGACACAAAAACCCCTGTCATCATTGGCACGGTTGCGATGGGATTAAATATTGTATTCAGCCTTGCATTCATCAAAGTATTTGAATTCATCGGTTGGATGCCGCATGGCGGACTGGCACTGGCCAATTCGTTGGCAACCGCACTTGAAGCAATTGTATTATTTATTGTGATGCGAAAACGATTAAATGGAATTGAGGGAAGTCACATTCTGCGCGGTGTAATCCCATCTCTGGCAGGCGTGGCGGTCATGTCATTTGCAATTCTAGGCTGGTCAACTCTTGGGCAAAATTTCAGCGCGTGGATTCTCGCTCCCGTCGGCGTGGTCATTGGAGGCGGAGTTTATTTTGCCGCGTTGTGGCTATTGCGAGTTCCTGAATTGCAATATATGGTGAATGGGGTTTTGAGAAGGTTGAGAATGTAACGTGTTGCGTAAACCTTCAAAACGGAACACGCTACACGTTACAAAATATTCTCTCAACTCCATTTTTTATATTAAGGCCACACCAGCCATTGCACAATTGCCACAAAGAAACCCAATAAAATTCCGCCAATCACTTCGAGCGGAGTATGACCGATCACTTCCTTCAATTCATTTTCATCCCACAAGTGGCCTTTTAATAACTCTTCGAAAAGCAGGTTGATACGCTCTGCGTGCATGCCCGCCTGCCTGCGTACTCCCGAGGCGTCATGCGCAACGATCATGGTGATGGCAACCGCAATTCCAAACAGAGGATTGTCAAATCCATGATACAAACCCACGGCTAAAGTCCCTGATACCAAAAGCGCGGAATGAGATGAGGGCATTCCGCCTGCCGCGAAAAACATAGCCCACATCCAACGACGCGAGCGCAGGTACTCAGTTGGGATCTTTAACGCCTGCGCCAACAGCCAGCCGATCAGCACAGCGACCAGGACTTTGTTTTGTAAAATGGCGATCAGGTTCATTCGGATTCTTCCTCGAAGGGACTTATCGTCTCTCCGACCAATTTCTGCACTTTGAGTTGAGCGGACTCAAGCAAAGCGCCGCAATACACGACCAAAGCCTGTCCCCGTTCAAACAGCTTCATCGAATCTTCAAGCGGATTCTGCTCCCCTTCCAGTGATTCGACAATACCTTCGAGTTCAGTAAGCGCTTCTTCATAGGTTAGGTTTTCGATTGAGGTTTGTGAGGTATCTGAGGTCTTTGATGCTTTTGAGATTTTTGCCATAATTGCTCCAATGGTGGTCGAGTAGTCCCGAATGTTTTTTGGGGGCGTACCGAGACTTAATTTACTTTTTACTTCTCACTTTTTACTTCAAACTCGCCATCGCTCACGCGGACTTTCATCTCACCGTATGCCTGTGACACTTTTGATATAACCGTACCATCCATTTTTCGGGTGATGATAGCATATCCGCGTGAAAGTATGCCTTCGGGGTTTAACGACAACAGGCGTTTTGATATTCCATTTACGTGGTTGGATTGTAATTGGATGCAGTGAGTCAGCGCAGAGAGTGTGCGGCGCGAGAGTTCGTCAAGAGTTTGATATTCAGATTGGATGCGCCTTTCAGGGGATACATATTTTAGGCGCGATGCAAAGGCGGAGATAGATGCCTTTTGTTCAGCGATCAGGTTCAGGGTCAAGTCCGTGATGCGTGATGCGTGTTGCGTGAGTTGCGTATAAAGATCATCCACTGTCGTTTGAGTCGCCAGTTCGGCGGCGGCGG
>DYDH01000223.1 GCA_020717985.1 Herpetosiphon sp.
CCTTTCTTCATACATAACTCTTACACCACCGAACTTGACAGCGCCCGTCGGCTTTGATATTATCAACTTACTGAGCGGTAAGTAAGTATAAAACTAAGGAGAATAAAAAATCAACATGGATGACAAAACTCGCAACAAGGTATTACTGGTTCTTTTTCTTGGCGTTCTCATGGGCGCGCTGGATATTGCAATCGTAGCCCCCGCGCTGCCCTCTATTCAAGCCTTCTTCGGAGTCGGCGCCCGCGTCCTGACCTGGACGTTCACCATCTACGTCCTCTTCAATTTGATCGGTACGCCGCTGATGGCGAAACTTTCCGACACCTATGGTCGCCGCTCCATTTACACGCTGGATGTGACCCTCTTTGCCTTGGGTTCATTGATCGTCGCGCTTGCGCCCGCAAACATGTTCGCCATGTTATTGGTCGGACGCGCCCTGCAAGGCTTTGGCGCAGGCGGAATTTTCCCCGTCGCCAGCGCAGTTATCGGCGACACCTTCCCGCCTGAGAAGCGCGGCGGCGCATTGGGATTGATCGGCGCGGTCTTCGGACTCGCCTTCCTCGTCGGACCCATTCTCGGCGGCGTCATTCTGGCGTTCACAGGCTGGCAATGGCTGTTCATCATCAACCTGCCCATCGCACTGTCCGTCATCTTTCTGGGCTGGCAAGTGCTGCCCGTCACCCGCCCCGCCTCCACCCGTCCGTTCGATTGGGCAGGGATGGCGATCCTAGGCATCATGCTGGGCTCTCTGGCATACGGTCTGAATCAAATTGACACGCAGAACTTCTTCGCCAGTCTGGCTACGCTCAATGTTTGGCTCCCACTGTTGATTGGGGTTGTATTGCTCTTCGTCTTCCCGCAAGTGGAAAAGAAAGCGGTGGACCCGATCCTGAACTTGGGACTGTTCAAAAGCCGACAAACCGTGCTCGCGAGTATGCTCTCTGCTGGGGCGGGATTGGGCGAATCGGGCATGGTCTTCATCCCAGCCTTGGCTGTCGCCGCCATGCCGACGATTATCAACACGCACAATGCCAGTTATTTGCTGATGCCCGTCGTGCTTGCCATGGCAGTCGGCTCACCCCTCGTTGGTCGCTTGATGGATAAATTTGGTTCCAAGGTAATGGTCTTCGGCGGCACGCTCTTGCTCGCCATTGGCATGATGATGTTGAGCAGTAACCTGACCTCCATGCTGTGGGGCTTCATCGCTGCCGCCGCAGTTATCGGACTGGGACTCTCCTCCCTGCTGGGCGCGCCGATGCGCTACATCATGCTCAATGAAGCATCCGCTGCCGAGCGTACCTCCGCACAGGGATTGATCACACTCTTCACCAGTGTCGGTCAACTCACCAGCAGCGCGTTGGTCGGTGCAGTGGCAGCATCCATGGGCGGCGGAGTCAAGGGATACAGCACAGCCTACATGGTGGTCGGCATCGTCGCTGGTATCATGGTCATTCTGACATTTGGATTGAAAAACCGCCAACAGGAATTAAGTATGCTTGAACAGAATGGACAGGCAATTCCAGCAACTGATTAAATAATTGGAAAGCGTAGTAACGACTTCAGTCGTTTTATAAAGGTTCAGAGAGGTTACAATAAGTTTATGACTACTTCCGAAGTTGGTTTACACGAACAAATTCTGGAAACAGCAAAAAGCATGTTCATCCAGCAGGGTTATCACGGATTGGCTATGCGCCAGATTTCAGATGCACTGGGCGTCTCCAAAGCCGCATTGTATTATCACTTCAAAGACAAGGAGGAGCTTTTCCTTGCGATCTTAAGCGGCAACCTGGATGAGATCGAAAGCGCCATAGACTTGATTCGATCCAAAGAAATCTCATGCGGTGAGCAGATCGTTCTGTTCGTGGAATATGTATTGAAACAGCCAGCCGAACATCGCGCCATCATCCGCCTTGCCAGCCAGGAGATGTCTCAACTCAGCGCCACAACACGCAAAAAATTTGACAAAACCTATCACGACCAGTTCACGGGGAAACTTCAAGCTATCTTCGAGGCTGGGGTCGAGAATGGAGAATTTCGCCCGATTGATCCCGCCATCGCCACCTGGGCTTTATTGGGAATCATGTATCCATATTTCTATCCAGCCCACACCGGAGCCATGCCTGTCCGCCCTGAAATCATAAACCAGATCATCAGCATCTACATGAATGGGGTTGTGCAAAACGGATTGCTTCGCGAAACGGATAAACGGACAAGCGGATAACAGCAGTTGTTCTCAAAACCTTCGATTCTTTTCAATCGGGTTTTTCCATGACCACAGCTTTTTCCAGCAAGAAAATAGTTGTAGTCGGCACAACCAGTTCGGGAAAGTCCACGCTGGCAAGTCAACTCGCTGAAAAGCTCGGCGGGGACTATATTGAATTGGACGCGTTGCATTGGGAGCCGAATTGGGTGGAAGCGTCCGACGAGGTGTTTCGTATGCGCGTTGAAACAGCAATCCACTCAAAAGCCTGGGTGGTGGCGGGGAATTATAGTGTTGTGCGTGATGTTATCTGGCCGCGCGCCGAGGCTGTCATCTGGCTGGATTATCCATTCCACATTGTATTTTGGCGTTTGCTCAAAAGGACCATCAACAGGGCCATAACTCGGGAGGAATTATGGAATGGCAACCGCGAAACATTTTGGATGCATCTAAAACTTTGGTCTGAAGAATCGCTATTTCATTGGCTGTTCAAAACATACTGGCGGCGCAAACGTGAATACCCCATGCTCTTTGCATTGCCCGAAAACGCGCATCTAAAAATAATTCGCTTTAAGCATCCAAAGGAAACGGAACGCTGGTTAACCAATGTCGCTGCGAGGCGTTCTTGATTTTTGCCGAAGCAGCCTCCTCATAACTGGGGATTGCTCACCGCACTAGCGTACGGCGCAAGTGTCGTCGGAAAAAGCAAATGCCCTCCTCGCAACGACATCACTTTTCTTTATTTCCTAAGCCACCCAACCAATTGCCCCAACCCAAGCAGGACCACGATTACGAGCAACGCACTCCATTCAAAAGTAAATTGTGCCCGCACAAGCATTGCAATGGATGCAAGGACCAGTCCGATCAAGGCAAGCAGGCTGATGCGCGCAAGATGACGGCGCTCAAGTCCGCGTATCTCATCATCCTTTACCAACCCACGCAGGCGTTGACGGAAATTGTCCATGTCCCAGGCGAAGAGCGCAAAGATCCCGCCCGCAAACATCCAGCCGGGGATGAAGCCAAACCACAAACCTAGGGCGGCCGCAACCGTTGAAATAAACAGGGCAACCGAAGAATACCATTTCCATTCCTGCCAGATGGCGAAAAACCAGCCCGTGCCGAGAATTAAGATCCAGACCGCAAAGGATGTAAATCCACGTTGAGAAAAACCCAATGCAAGTGAAGCTGAAGAAACTACGATACTTGATAAAAGTGCGATTAATGTCACAATGACCTCCTCTGGCGCATCAACAATGGACCGACAGCCTGATCGAGCGGAATGGACACATCCCACTCGAAGACCTGGATTCCCGCGCGCTCGAGGCGGCGGATCAACAAGTCACGCTCCAGGCGAACAACACGCGCAGCCAAATCCACTTGCTGAGATGACGTCAGGCAACTGATCTCAAATTTGACAGGGTCGGGGCTGATGACCATTACCTGATAGCCCCGTCCGCGCAATTGGACCAGGATATCCAGATCATCATTCACCAATGAACTGACGAGCACGATCTGCGATTCGGGCGGGAACATGCGCGGAGACAAATGCTCCAGTCCGGCAAAGACCGAACTGACGCCGATCTCTGCATGAGCCAATGCCTGCATGATGCGTTCACGTTGGATCTTTCCATACCCGGGTAATGTCCAGTCAAGATAACTTCCGTACATCAACAACCCCACGCGATTGCCTTGATTCAAAAAAACATCAGAGAGTGCGGCAGTCGCTGTCACGGCATGTTCAAAAATGGATCGGTCAACGTGAAAAAGATTTGCACGGACGCGCGCATCCAGCACAATGCCCACATCCGCCACGCGTTCCTGTTGATATTCATTCGAATATAGATTCTCATCATGCCGCGCACTGACGCGCCAGTTAATCATGCGCGGCGAATCACCAAATTGATATTCACGTACGCCGAAGAATTCAGTCCCTGTACCGCCGACGCGCGCGGGAATCGAGCCTGCGTATACACGTGTCCGGCGCGGACGGATGGATACGTGCTTCAATCGCCTGAATTCGGGGAAGATAAACAACCGCTCATTGGAATGAACAGTCCGCTCGCGGCGGATCAGTCCAAACGAATCTGTCGCTGTGGCGTGGATGGCTTCAAATGGATACGATCCGCGCGGGCCGGCGATGGTATAACTGAAGGGGTGGGAACTGCCCTTCGGAAGCCGAATCAGATGTCGGCTGGAACCGAGGCGGACTGTCAAATGGGGGGATATTCTGTCGTCAAGTGAAAGTTCTTCGATATCGGCGCCGTGGTTGGTCACAGTCAAGGTGACGATTGATTCTGAATCGGGGGTGATACGGTCGCGGGAAAGTTTTCGTTCGATGGAAATGTCAAGTATTTCAGGTGCGCTCCAAAATCCGTACAAAAGATAAAGCACAAATGGAATCGCAAGCGCAACCAATTCGCCGCGCAGGGAGATCAACCCGACGAGCAATAAACCATAAACAAGCGTGGATAGAAAAGTGGAACGATACATGATTTTTTATGTCGTTGCGAGAAGCCGTTCTTTGGCGACGAAGCAATCTCATGTTATTAGGAGATTGCTTCGGGCGAAATCAAGACCGCCCTCGCAAAGACATCATCGAAGATTATCGAATGACTGGCACAGGTGTGGCTTTCAACACGTCGCGGATAACGTCGCCATTGACCCGTTGTGACATCCAATATTCAGGTTGAAGCAAGAGACGATGACTGAGAACAGGCACCGCAAAGTGTTTAACATCATCGGGCAAAATATAATCGCGGCCTGAAAGCACGGCATGGGCGCGCGCCATTTTGAGAAATGCCAGCGAGCCGCGCGGGCTGGAACCGACAGCAACGCGACGATCAACGCGGGTGGCATGAACCAATGCAGAGATATAACCTTCGAGGTCTGCATCTACATGCACGGTTTCAAGCGCGTCGCGCATTTCAAGCAATTGCTTCGGCTTGGCGATCTGCCTGAGCGAAAGTTCATCCTGCCTGCGCTCGCGGCGGCGCTTCAAAATTTCGATTTCTTCCTCGAGGCTGGGATAGCCCACTGTGAGCTTCAACATAAAACGATCCAACTGCGCTTCAGGCAACGGGAACGTACCTTCGTACTCGATCGGGTTTTGCGTGGCAAGCACAAGGAATGGGTCGGGCAGTTTCAAGCTCTCCCCTTCCATTGTGACCTGCCCCTCCTGCATGGACTCCAACAAAGCGGATTGAGTTTTGGGCGAAGCGCGATTGATCTCATCGGCAAGCAGGATGTTGGTGAAGACGGGTCCCTGACGAAGCTCGAAACTGTTTTTGGTGCGATTGAAAATATACCCGCCCGTGATATCTCCGGGCAAAAGATCGGGCGTGAATTGAATACGCTTGAAATCCAAACCAAGCGCGGAAGCAAAACTGCGCGCGATCAACGTTTTACCGAGACCGGGATAATCCTCCAGCAGAACGTGTCCGCCTGCCAGCACGGCCGCCATGATCGTTTCAAGCACGTCGCGCTTGCCAACGACAGCACGCTCCACTTCATCAATAACCTTTCCGCTTATCTCAGCTACTTTTCCGATTTCCATTTTTTGTATCTCCACTTGCTAAACTTTTGCGCTTCGACTTCGCTCAGCGCAAAGTCTCCATTTCATTTTCAAGATAATCAACGACTTGCCCTAAGTCAGCATCCAACGGCGTTGGTTTGGGAATTTTCCAGGGCAGCATCCAGCGCGGCCGTGGAAAATCTGCGAATGAACCGTTCAAGCCGGTTTCCAGATAATCGTCTATTTTCTGCGGAGGATTCCAGCCTCGCCCACTCAACCGCCCAAAGCTTTTGCTGACGGACTGCCCGTCACGTTGAGCCAAAATTTCGCGGGCAGTTTTCCCCAGCCGATTCGCGATCAGCCATTTGTAGTAAATACCTCCCGGCGATTTCTTCATCCAGTGAGCCAGGTTTTCAATGGAGCCGACCGCTGGCATGTTTTCTATTTTCTGCCTGCGGCGAAAAATATTGTTTGTGGGAATCAGTCGCAGCATGGAAACAAATACAGCAATGACCAGCAGAACCCACAAGATCAATTGCGGCACAGCCCGATAATATAACTTGAGAAGCCACCAAAGAAACGCCAAAGGCAGAATAACCGTGCGCTGAATTGAATCACGCAATAAATACGAAACGATCAAAGCCGCCGCCACGACCACAACAGTCAACCAGCGACGTGGGATCATTGCGTTTCTCCGTAATAATTCAAAACTGCGGTAAGGCAGGCTGTTGCCTCAGCAATCTCTGGCGCGCCTGAGGCATGCCCGCCATAGCGGACAGATTCAAACAGGCGCGTGAGCCGAGTCACAGGTCCGCGGGGCAGACCGGCTTTTTCAAGACAGGCGGCAAACTCTGTGGGCGTCATGGAATATTCGCGGTGCAAGCCGCGTTTTACATCCACTACCCGGCTCATGCGGTCATAGCATTGAATGATCGCATCATTTGAATCCTGACCAGACTCAAGATCCTTCAATGATTGGCGGGCAATATCGGCGATCTCTTTCAAAGGCTGGCGCGCAGACAATAATTCTTTTTGTTTCTGCCACCAATGGTTTATAACCCGCAGCAACGCAATACTTAAAAGGATCAAGCCAAATGTGATAAAAAAAGATAAAAGGGGCGGAATTTGGGGAGGCTGAAAAACAGGCGGAACGATCTCCTGCCCGTTTTGTGCATTCCCCAATTCGCTAAAAGATTGATTATTCTGTAACAATTCCGCCAATACATTGGGATTCTTTTTTATTAAATAAAGAAGAATGACGGTAAAGGAAGCAAACCACAAAAAGGTTCTTATCAACTTGTTGCGCAGTTCGGGAGAGAGCAATGTGGATATCAACAGTACGATCAGGAACAAGACGCCCCAGAATGCGACCTGCCTCCAAAACGGCACTTCAGCAGCGTCAGCAAGTAATATGGCGACGGACGAAAAATCAAGTGGCTTTGTAGTTGAGTCAGAAGAGCCGATCGGCTGGGCGGGGCGAAAGTCCATGGTTCTTAATGCGCCCGCAAGTAACACCAAAGAAACAAGCGCAAGAAAAGCGAGCGCCAGTCCCCAGCGTTTATCTTCAAATCGTTTCTTCATCGTGCCTGGATTTTACCATTTGA
>DYDH01000031.1:0-20107 GCA_020717985.1 Herpetosiphon sp.
GTCCGGTTTTGAAATCGCCCTTGACGATGTCTTTGTGATCCACATGTACGGGCTTGGCGGGGATGTGCGCCGCAGGGTCTTTGGATGCCTGAGCGCGGGGGAGGAAATAAAGGACCGGGACGAGGATCAGCAATAGGATGCCGACCAGTCCGATAGTCCAGAGAGGGAAGCGTTTCTTCGTCATACATTCTCCTGTGAAATTTCGTTAATCAGGTTTGCTTGATGTGTTAGTCGTTCGCGCATGATGTTTCGCAGAAGGTCAAGCGCCTGAATTAATCTTGGATCGAATAGGCGATAGGTGATGACTGTGCCAGTGCGGATGGTGTAAACAAGTCCGCGCTCACGCAGGACTTTGAGATGCCTTGACATCGTCGGTTGGCTCAACCCGAGTTCATTCGATAACTCTGTGACGTTGAGCGGTTTTTCGTTGAGCGCATAGAGAATAAGCAGGCGGTTTGGGTCTGAGAGCGCCGCACAAAAGTTGGCTTCGAGCTGGGTGATTTCTTGTTTTAGGGTAGGTGTAACCATATTGTTACCTATATTCGCATAAACGCATATTTGCATTACCATCATAATATTGTGATTGCTTGTACAATAGTGGGTTGTGTCATATTAATTTATGTTTAATGTCACATTAAAATTGTTGTTTTATACGAAATTGTTAGGGCTATTCAGAAAATTATGGGTGTGGCTGGCTGGGAGAAGGCTCTTAATTTAAATTATGTGAAAATATCTGCAATAGGAAATGCTTGATGCCAGGATGAAATAGCCGTGTTTTTTCTTTGTTGTTGAAATTAGGTTGACGCTCACCTTTTTGTTGTGTATACTGCATCAGGTTTTTTTTAGCAATTCCCAAACAAAAGTTTGAAATACATTTAATTCCCTTATTGGTGGATAAGGGACCACTTTTGAAAATTTTCACCAGGCAGCGGTAAATTAACAGCGCCTTTACTGGTTGTATTTGGCAGCCTTTTTAACTCAAACAAAATCAAATGTCTGAGTTATAAAAAAACCTATTTTTTCGGAGGCAATATGGATATTCTTTGGTTGGGCAGTCGGCATAACCTAAATGGTTTTGAGCAGATTGCCATTGTGTTGGTTTTAGTGGCTGCCTTTATCAGCCTGGCGTATGCCTGGTGGTTGCGCAGCACGGTGCTTAAGAAGGACAAAGGCACCGAGAAAATGCTGGAAGTTTGGAACGCGATTCGTGTTGGCGCTGATTCATATCTCAGCCAACAGCTTAAGACGATCTTGCCATTGATAGGTGTTCTGACAGTGGTCATGTTCTTGAGCGTTTACGTTGTTCCACCCAGCGCGGAAGCCCGCGAAGAGTTCGCAGCTTTTGGCGATGCAGGCATTACATTTATTATTGCCATCGGACGCACCATTGCTTTTATTATGGGTGCGTCTTTTTCATTAATTGTGGGTCAATGGGGTATGCGTATGGCTGTGCAAGCCAATGTGCGCGTTGCCTCTGCCTCCCGCCGCGGATTTAATGAAGCGTTGTCCATTGCCTACTATGCAGGTACTTATACCGGTATGCTTACCGATGGTTTGGGTCTGCTGGGCGGCACCGTCATCTTTATCATTTTTGGTAAGGCGGCCCCTGATGCTTTGCTCGGCTTTGGTTTTGGCGGTACCCTGCTGGCACTCTTCATGCGTGTGGGCGGCGGTATCTACACCAAGGCCGCTGATGTGGGCGCCGACTTGGTTGGTAAGGTTGAAAAAGATATTCCTGAAGATGATCCACGCAATGCCGCCGTTATCGCCGACCTCGTCGGTGACAACGTGGGCGACTGCGCTGGTATGGCCGCCGACATCTTTGAATCCTACGAAGTTACGATTGTTTCCGGCTTGATCCTCGGTCTCGCTTTGGTTGCCGCTACCGGCGACTTGAAGTGGATCGTGTATCCCCTCATCATTCGCGCTGTGGGCGTGATCTCATCCATTATCGGAACCTTCACGGTGCCGATTTGGGAAAAGGTCAACCTGCCTTTACTTGGCAAAGCCCATGACGCCGAAGAGTCGATGTTCCGCTCCTACGAAGTCTCGAGTATTTTCACCATCATCGTCTCCATCTTCATTGCGCAGATGTATGCCCATGATTGGCGTCTCGCAGCGCTGACAGCTGTCGGCGTGGGGTTGGCGGTGGCGTTCAATCCGCTCACCTCGTACTTCACATCCACCAAGAAAGCCCCCGTCAAGGAAATTGTTGCTTCCACGAATACGGGTCCAGCCACAACCATTCTCTCCGGTCTTTCCGTAGGTATGGAATCAAGTGTTTGGGCGCTGTTGGTGATCGCCATTAGCTTTATCATCGGCATCCTACTGTATAGCGGTGATGGCGCCCAGTATGTGTTGTATGCCATTGCCATGATCGGTATCGGTATGCTCAGCCATACTGGTAACAACGTAGCCATGGACTCCTACGGACCCATCTCTGACAATGCCAATGGCATTGGCGAAATGGCCTGGCAGGGCATGGAAGACGAAAATACTTTGAAAGCCCGCCAGATCATGGCTGACTTGGATGCAGTCGGTAACACCACCAAAGCCATTACCAAGGGTGTTGCGATCGCCTCCGCAGTTATCGCTGCGGTTTCGCTATTCGCTTCCTACATCACTGACGTTGGTCGCGTACAAGCCCAGCTTGGTGTGGCGGTAATGGATTCCATCCGCGTTTCAGACACCCGCGTCTTCGTCGGTCTTCTGCTCGGCGGCGCGTTACCCTGGTTGTTCTCCTCACTTTCCATCAAAGCTGTGAGCCGCGCGGCTGGTCAGATCGTTGAAGAAGTACGCCGCCAGTTCAGACTTCCGGGTATTATGGAAGGCACCAAGACACCGGACTATGCTCGAGTTGTGGGCATTTCCACTGCCTCTGCTCAGAAGGAACTCATCCCTCTGGCGACCATCGCAGTATTGATGCCGCTCGTTGTGGGTCTTGTCCTGCAAGTCGAAGCCCTCGGCGGCTTCCTGGTTGGTATCATCCTCTCGGGTCAGTTGCTGGCAGTGTTTTTGTCCAACGCTGGCGGCGCATGGGATAATGCCAAGAAATCCATTGAAGACGAGCCGCGCGACCTGGTGAAGAATACCGGTAAAGGTTCCGAGCGCCATAAAGCAGGCGTTGTGGGCGATACCGTTGGTGACCCGATGAAGGACACCGCTGGTCCCGCGCTGAACCCGATGATCAAAGTTGCCAACCTGGTTTCTCTGCTTGCCGCACCGATCATTGTTAAGTACCCGATGATCCAGACGAATGGCTCAGTCAACTTTGTGGTGGTTCTTATTGCGGTTGCTTTGCTTGCCGCCACAATTTGGGCTATCTCCAGTTCAAAGGCTCCAGTAAAAGAACTCAAGTAAGTTGCAGAATATACAGAGCCTGTCGCAAAGACAGGCTCTGAAATGTTGTTCGTAAAAAGACCCGTCACATTGTGGCAGGTCTTTTTATATGAAAGTCTTGAAGAGTTTCTTTTTGAGCAAGTGCAAGTATAATCATGTCATCTTTTATTGAAAGGATGTGCTCTTATGAAAGTCGTTATCCTTGCAGGCGGATTAGGTACACGTCTGGCAGAAGAAACCGAGGTAAAACCAAAACCGATGGTGGAAATCGGGGAACGCCCAATTCTATGGCATATAATGAAACACTATGCCTCTTATGGATTTAAGGAATTCGTTATTGCGCTTGGCTATAAAGGCGATGTAATTAAACGCTTTTTTCTGGAACACACTGCTCTGCAGGGCAGTGTTAGTGTCGACATGCGTTCTGGCAAGGTGACGGTCAATAATCACATAAGCGAGGATTGGATTGTTCATTTGGTAGATACGGGATTGGAAAGTAGCACAGGTGGACGGATTGCCCGGGTGCGGAATTATCTTGATAACGAACCTTTTATGATGACATATGGCGATGGTATTGCGAATGTAAATTTGAATGAACTTCTTTCATTCCACAAAAAACATAACCCAATTGTTACTCTCACCGCAGTGCGGCCTCCTGCTCGGTTTGGAGGTTTAATTTTTGAGGGTGATTTAGTCTTGCGGTTTACAGAGAAATCTCAGATTGGCGAGGGTTGGATTAACGGTGGATTTATGGTGATGGAACCGAAGATATTTGACTACATTCCCTCCGACGCGACAAATTTAGAGGCGCAAGTTTTAGAACAATTGGCGCAAGAAGGACAGCTTGCTGCTTACCGCCATGATAATTTCTGGCAGTGCATGGATACGTTGCGCGATAAACGCCAGCTTGAAAGCCTATGGCAGGAAGGCGTCGCGCCGTGGAAGACATGGGCAGAATGAACGTTTCTTTTTGGCTTGACCGCCCCGTGTTTGTAACCGGTGCCACAGGGCTTGTCGGCTCGTGGCTTATGAAAAGACTCGTCGAATCAGGAGCGGACGTCGTTTGTCTTGTGCGCGATTGGATTCCGCAAAGCGAATTGGTTCGCACGGGCTTGATTGAGCGAGTCAAAGTCATGCGCGGCGATATTCGCGACCAAGCGGTTTTGGAACGCGCGTTGGGCGAATATGAAATTGACACGGTGATTCACTTAGCCGCGCAAACCATCGTGACGATTGCCAATCGCAACCCCATCTCGACTTTTGAGACGAATATTGCAGGCACGTGGAATCTCATGGAGGCCTGTCGTCGCAGTCCAAAGGTCAAGCAGATTGTTGTCGCTTCGTCAGATAAAGCATACGGCGATCAGGAAGAATTGCCCTATCGTGAAGATACGCCATTGCAGGGACAGCACCCTTATGACGTCAGCAAGTCCTGCGCGGATTTAATCGCGAAAACATATGCGGTCAGTTATGACTTGCCCGTCGCAATTACGCGTTGCGGAAATTTCTACGGCGGCGGCGACCTGAATTGGAATCGCATCATACCCGGTACTATTCGCTCTGTTTTGCGCGGACAAAATCCTATTATTCGCTCCGACGGCAAATACGTGCGTGATTATTTTTACGCGGAAGACGGCGCAGCGGCGTATATGCTTTTAGCGGAACAACTCGCGGCAAAGCCCGGACTCAAAGGCGAGGCGTTTAACTTTTCTAACGAAATCCAAATGACGGTTAGCGAGATTGTGAATGAAATTCTCAAATTAATGGGAAGTTCCTTGCAAGTCGACGTCCGCAACGAAACGCGCAACGAAATATTGCATCAATATTTAAGCGCGGAAAAAGCGCGCGCGCAATTAAATTGGAGTCCGCTGTTTGCTTTGGATGAAGGATTATCTCGCACTATTCAATGGTACAAAAAGTTTTTGGGGGACGTGCCATGAGTTTTTGTCGTTCGTGCGGAAACGCGAATTTACTTCTAATTTTATCTTTGGGCGACACGCCTTTGGCAAACGCCTTGCTGACGCGGGAGCAGTTGCTTCAGCCTGAAGAAACTTTTCCCCTCGATTTTGTTTTCTGCCCTCAATGTACGCTGGCGCAAATTACCGAAACTGTCTCGCCTGAAAAATTATTCCGCGAGTATTTTTATTTTTCTTCGTTCTCGGATACGGTGTTGAAAAACGCAAGCGAAAGCGCCGAGCGTCTAATTGCGCTTTGCAACTTGAACGAGGATAGCCTTGTTTTGGAAGTCGCCAGCAACGACGGCTACTTGCTAAAAAACTACAGAGAAAAAGGGATTCCCGTGTTGGGTGTCGAGCCTGCGGAAAATATCGCGCGCGTGGCAGAAGAGCGCGGCGTTCCCACAATCAGCGAATTCTTTAACGTCACGCTTGCGGAACGCTTGCGCGATCAAGGCAAGGCGGCGGACGTCATTCACGCAAACAATGTCGTGGCGCATGTAGCCGATCTGCACGGCGTTGTCGAGGGTATGTCTATTTTGCTCAAGCCAAACGGCGTGGCGGTCATCGAAAATCATTATGTCAAAGATTTAATTGACGGCGTGGAATTTGATTCCATCTATCACGAGCATTTATGCTATTACTCGATGACTTCATTTCGCAATCTCTTCGCCCAACATGGTTTGACTCTTGTAGACGTGGAATGCCTGCCTGTGCATGGTGGTTCGTTGCGCGTTTATTTTCAACGCGCCGACGGTTCACGCTCTTTGCAAAAAGCGGGTCAGGTGCGCGTGGACACGCTATTGAAAGAAGAGGCGGACTGGGGCGTCGGGCAATTTTCGTTTTATCAAAACTTTGGCGATAAAGTTGAAAACCTGCGCGTCGAGTTGCTCTCGCTTTTGATGAAAATCAAAGCGGAAGGCAAAAGCATTACGGCGTATGGTGCATCCGCCAAGAGCGCGACGTTATTAAATTATTATGGCATCGGCGCGGACGTGATTGATTACATGGTAGACCGCAGTACCGTAAAGCAAGGACGCTATACGCCAGGCTCCCATTTGCCTATTTACGCGCCCGAAAAAATGCTGGAAATGCAGCCTGATTATGTTTTACTACTGACTTGGAACTTCGCGGAAGAAATCCTTGCACAACAAATGGAGTATAGAAAACGCGGCGGCAAATTCATTATTCCCATCCCTGAATTGCGAGTGGTTTGAATATGATATTTACAGAGACAAAACTAAAAGGCGCATTTATAATAGATATCGAACCCCAGGAAGACGAACGCGGCTTCTTTGCACGTTCTTGGTGCGAGGACGAGTTCAAACAACATGGCTTGAACCCGCACCTTGTGCAATGCAACATATCCTTCAATAATAAGCGCGGTACGTTACGTGGAATGCACTATCAAGTTACGCCGTTTGCGGAGGCGAAGGTTGTCCGTTGTACGACTGGCGCAATCTACGACGTCATTATTGATTTGCGTCCCGCTTCCCCTACTTTCAAACAATGGATTTCTGTCGAATTGACCGCCGAAAACCGCCGCGCCTTGTACATCCCCGAAGATTTCGCGCACGGTTTTCAAACGCTGACTGATAATGCGGAAGTGTTTTATCAAATGAGCGAGTTTTATCACCCCGAATGCGCGAGGGGTGTTCGATGGAACGATCCCGCGTTTGGGATTGAATGGATGTGTTCTAATCAATCTATCATTTCAGAGCGTGATGCGAATTACGCGATTATTTAAGGGCAATTTTCTATGCTTAAAATTTCTCCAAATGCAAAAATAGCAAAACTGGTTGATATTGAAGAATCTATTCGCGGTACTCGAATTGTAATTGAGGCGGGAGTTACGATTGATTCCTTTGTAAAAATTAAGCCTGTTGGAGGTGCTGGCGACGTGGTTATTGGCGAAAATTCCTATATTAATTCTGGGACTGTAATTTATTCAGGCAATGGCGTTCAAATTGGCAAAGGAGTGTTAATCGCGGCAAATTGCACTATTGCGCCAGTCAATCATGAGTACCGTTTAAAAGATAAGACAATCCTTGAACAGCGATTTATGCCAAGCAAAGGCGGTATTTTCATTGAAGATGACGTATGGATCGGCGCAAATACGGTCATCTGCGACGGAGCAATTATCCACAAAGGCGCGGTTGTTGGCGCAAATTCCGTCGTGATAGGCGAATTAGAATCCTACGGCGTGTATGTAGGCAGTCCGCTTCGAATAATTAAACGCAGGTTGTAATTGTGATTACTGTATTGGGAGCAACAGGCTTTATAGGCTCGCACCTTATAAAAAAAATTAATCAACTTGGATTAGATTGCCAAGCTCCCCATAAAAGCGAAAATTTGAATGGAAAAGACCTTGGCAAGGTGATCTATTGTATTGGCTTGACCGCTGATTTCCGCGAACGCCCTTTAGAAACCGTTGAGGCGCATGTTTGTAAAGTTTTGGATATTTTGCAAAATACAGAATTTGAATCGTTTTTATATTTATCTTCAACGCGCTTATATAGTTTTGACGATTCCTTGGCGACAGAGGAAAATATACTTAAAGTAAATCCTGCCTACCCCAGCGACTTATATAATATTTCAAAAATTATGGGCGAGGCATTGCTGCATGCCTGCGGACGGCAAGTTAAAATTGCAAGGCTTTCCAATGTTTATGGAAAGGATTTTGCTTCCAAAAATTTTTTATCCGACGTGATACGGCAATCTGTGGATAGAAAACATATAACTCTTGAAAACACATTAGACTCTGAGAAAGATTACATTAGCGTCGACGACGCGATTAATATATTGCTTTATATCGCAACGCGCGGTAAGCGCGTCGTTTACAATGTAGCGAGCGGAATAAACACTTCAAATCGCAAAATCATGGAGCGACTTTCTTTTTTGACGAATTGTCGGGTTGATGTTCATCCGAACGCGCGGGAGATTAAATTTCCGCCAATAGACGTCGCGTTAACGCGTTCGGAGTTTGCTTATCAACCGTCAAATTTGCTGGCGGATATGGACAATCTGGTTCAGCGTTATACAAATCAACATGGAGAATGATTATGATTACTATTGACACAGAAAGTTCTAAATTGATAGTTGGCGGTGAGGAATCAAAAACTTACGGCTTAAATACTCCGGAAGCATTTGATATATTATCGAAAGTTTGGTTGCGTAGCGGGTGGGATAATAAATACGTTTATACCTTCAGTTGGATGGGCAGACCGATTATTCAACTCCCTGAGGACATGTTTCGGATTCAGGAGTTAATTTACAACATTAAACCCGATGTGATTATTGAAACCGGAATCGCTCATGGCGGATCGCTGATCTTTTATTCCAGTTTATGCAAAGCAATGGGAAAAGGAAGGGTCGTTGGAGTAGATATAGAAATCAGACCTCACAATCGGAAGGCAATTGAGGAGCATCCCCTTTTTTCATACATTACCCTCGTTGAAGGCAGCTCCATTGACTCAAAAATCGTAAATCAAGTTAAGAATCACGTTAAGCCAACCGATACCGTAATGGTTCTGTTAGATTCCAATCATACAAAATCTCATGTATTAAACGAGCTAAACGCTTATAGTCCTTTGGTTACAAAGGGTTCTTATATTGTCGCTATGGATGGAATTATGGAACAGGTCGTAGGTGCGCCACGTACTGAATCTGATTGGGATTGGAATAATCCTAAACAAGCCGCTATAGAGTTCGTAAAGTCAAATCTGAATTTTGAAATCAAAGAACCTGATTTTGTATTCAACGAAAGTCAAATCGTAAACCGAGTAACTTACTGGCCTAGCGGATACATTAAACGTATTAAGTGAGAATTATCTTGTGTCAACTTTGAAACAAAATATCTCGGCAAATTTTTTAGGAAAGGGCTGGTCGCTTTTCATTGGTTTGTTTAGCGTTCCTTTTTATATCCGTTTCTTGGGCATTGAAGCTTATGGATTAGTGGGTTTTTTTGCTACTTTGCAGGCAACCGTTGCCCTACTAGATTTTGGTTTGAGCGCCACCATGAATCGCGAAATGGCGCGCTATTCTGTACGCCTAGATAAGTCCGATGAGGCGCGTGATTTGACGCGAACATTGGAAATTGCATATTGGGTTACTGGTCTCATCATAGGGGTAGGTGTATATGGGGCGGCTCCTTGGGTAGTTACAAGTTGGATAAAGGTAGGCGCGCTCCCCGCCAACTTGGTACAGCAGGCAATTGTAATGATGGGCATTATAATCGCATTTCAATGGCCAATCGGTTTGTATAACGGCGGGTTGATGGGATTGGAGCGTCAGGTCTTACTGAATGGACTTACGGCTATCTTGGGCACGTTACGCAGTGTTGGCGCCGTGTTAATACTTTGGCTGGTTAAACCCACCGTCACATTCTTTTTTAGCTGGCAGATATTTATAAGTATTATTCAAGTCGCGGTCTTCACCGTTTTCTTTTGGAGAACGTTGCCACCCGGCTCACGTTATGCGCGTTTTGATTTACGACTGTTGCATGGGGTCTGGCGTTTTACTGCGGGGATGAGTGCAACTGCATTTGTCACATTTTTTCTTTCTCAGCTGGATAAAATAATACTGAGTAAAATTTTAACTTTGGAAATGTTCGGTTACTATATCTTGGCTAACCAAGTTAACACAGCATTGCGTATGTCAAGCGCTTCAATTTTCACGGCTTTACTACCTCGCTTTTCATCGCTGGTGGCTAAAGACGATGGCCACAACTTGAAGATGCTGTATCATCAAGGATGCCAGCTTGTGTCGCTTGTAGTGTTGCCTGCGTCTGCAGTTGTTGCCTTTTTTGCCTTTCAGTTAATTAGCATTTGGACGCACAATGAGATTGTCGCCCAGACAGCGGCCCCAATAGCGAGTCTTCTGGTTCTTGGTTCGGCTCTCAATAGTATGATGGGACTTCCCTACGATCTGACTGTTGCGTATGGCTGGGTCCGCATGGGTTTTTACCAAAATTTGATTTCAGCTATTCTTTTAGTTCCGGCGATAACCGTTCTTGCAATACGATTTGGAGGAATAGGCGCAGCTATTGTGTGGGTAATCCTTAACGCTGGTTCTATGCTAATCTCTGCGCCGATTATTCATCGTCGCATATTGAATGGCGAACTACGACAATGGTATTTGGTGGACATCGGGCTTCCATTCGTAATCTCCTTTATCGTTGCCGGATTCGGTTGGTGGGTCGTGCCTAATAACTTGCCGATTGGGCAAACCATTTTAGCCATCGCGCTGATTTCGGCAGCTACTCTGGCTGCATGTGCAATTTCGCTGCCGTTTATAAGAAATAAACTGTGGTACATGCTGAGTCTCGCAAGAGCAAGGGTGTAGGAGGCTATCTGTGAAACGAAGTGATGTCGAACAAACCCCCATAGTTAGTATTGGTATGCCGGTTTACAATGATGAAATATATATTCGAAAAGCCTTGGATTCTCTTTTGACGCAGACTTTTCATGACTTTGAGATCATAATTTCAGATAATGCTTCTACAGATAACACTGGGGCTGTTTGCCAAGAATATGTGGCTAGAGATCATCGTGTTCATTATATTTGTCAGCCAAGAAATTTAGGGCCGTCAGCCAACTTTACCTACTTGCTTGCGCATGCTCGGTGCGAGTATTTTATGTGGGCGGCGTCTGACGATATCTGGCATCCTGATTTTCTCAAAATATTGGTGGAGGCGCTGCAGAAAAAACCGCAATCCGCGCTGTCTTTTGCTCCATACGCATGGATTGACGACAAAGGTGATTTGCTGAAAATTAAAAGCGCGGATTATTCCGGGGGAAGCGCTTTCACGCGGCTGCTAAAAATTTGCTGGTTATATGATGACGGCTGTTTTTATGGGCTATTCAGAAGAAAATTTGTTGCCGACTTTTCTTTTGCAACTTGGTGGGGTATAAATGCCAGTAATCCTGTAAATAATGCTTATCCATTGTTGTGCTATGCACTGGCTGCCGGAGAATTCATATTCTGTAAAGTTGACCCGCTATGGCAGAATCGGATTCATTTGAGAAAAGGGGGTGTAAATGTGCGCGCGGCATATACGGATATCCGCCGAACTAACTTATTTTTTAATTACTTGAATTTTATTTTGTTAAAAATCAATGTGCTGTACTCCTGTGCCGATGCCGTTTACCGGGGATGCCAGTCAAGGATAACCACTGTATTAATATTGCCAGCCTTAAGCTTGCGCTGTTTGTATGACTGCTTATATAGAATAATGCAGAAATATAGGACGTCTCTTGATTCTTGAAAAACAAAAGCCGCGACTTGCACGATGATGTATGATATGAGGTGAAGTTGATGTTTTGGGCAATTGCTAAATGTATTTGAGCGCCGATGGTTTTGTCGTAAAATCGAAACGTTATCCCTTTGAAATCGAATTTATTCCTGTTTGTCGACATGGAAAAGGATTACATGATCGTCATTATTGACTACGGACTTGGCAACCTCAACTCAATTACTAATATGTTGAAAAAGTTGGAGACGCAGGCTATGATTTCTTCGGACGCGGATGTGATCGGCGCGGCTGACAAGTTGATTCTTCCGGGTATGGGGGCATTTGACGTCGGTATGCAGAACCTTAATGAGCGTCAATTGATGCCAATCTTGAATGAACTGGTGTTGGTAAAAAAAATTCGCGTTTTGGGTTTGTGTTTAGGACTGCAATTGATGGCAAATTGTAGTGAAGAGGGGCTGCAGTCTGGATTGGGCTGGCTGGATGCCGAGGTGGTGCGATTTAAGTTTTCCGACGAACAGTCGGGATTGAAAATTCCCCACATGTCATGGAATACATTGGATATCCAGGAATATGATGATTATCAAAAGACTCAGTCAGATGCAAAGGATGGTGTTTTTGATTCAATAGGATCCACTTTTGCGCGCCTTGAACCGGGCGCGCCGGTGCCGCATAGCGTAATTCCCCTATGCGCGCCAGAGGTTGGTCAGAATGAGAGAATTTACATTAAGGAGTGTCTGGATACAAACTGGGTTTCTTCAGTTGGACCTTTTGTTACGCGTTTTGAAGAGATGACAGCGGGCTATGTTGACGTCAAATTTGGTGTGGCGACCTGTAGCGGAACAGCGGCCCTGCATACTGCCCTTCTGGTGGCGGGCATAAAGCCAAATGATGAAGTCCTGCTCTCCACCCTGACTTTTATTGCGCCGGCGAATGCCATTCGTTACGCTGGCGCCTGGCCGGTATTTATCGATGCGGAACCTGACTACTGGCAGATGGATGTCCAAAAGTTAAAGGACTTCCCTGTTCGGGACTGCAACTGGCGTAATGGTTTTCTTTATAACCGCATAACCAGACGCAGGGTTATGGCCATCATGCCGGTGCATATCTTGGGGCATCCATGCGATATGGATCCTATACTGGACCTGGCCAGGAAATATAATCTTCGTGTAATTGAAGACGCCACCGAGAGCCTGGGGCAAAATACTATGGATTGCCTGTGGGACACCTGGGTGATATCGCTTGTTTCAGTTTCAATGGCAATAAAATCATCACTACTGGCGGCGGCATGATTGTTACTGACAATGAAGTTTTTGCCCAAAAAGCAAAATATTTAACAACCCAGGCAAAAGATGTTCCTCTGGAATTTGTGCATAAAGAAGTTGGCTAAACTATCGGTTAACAAACATCCAGGCGGCTCTCGGGTGTGCTCAGTTGGAAAATACCTGGCGATCAAACGCCGTATTGCCTTGACCTATACCGAAGCGTTTGAAACCATTTCCGGTCTTACTTCCATGCATGCTGCGCCTAAGAATTCACAAGGTTTGTAAATTTATAAAGTCCAAAGAAGAATTGGAGATGAAAAATGAATTTTGCTATTATCGGTTGTGGCCGAATTGCCCCGCGACATGCCCAGGCTCTACAGGAGATACCAGATGTAAATCTGGTTGCAGTGGCAGATATCAAGGAAGAAAGGGCTGTCAAATTCTCAACCCAATACCACACAGAGTATTCGGTGAATTATTTCGATATATTGGACAGGGAAGATGTTGACATTGTAAACATATGTACTCCGAGTGGTCTCCATGCCGAAATGGCAATCACTGCCATGCAGGCCGGAAAAGATGTTATTGTTGAAAAGCCCATGGCATTATCCTTGGCAGATGCGGACCGCATGCTCGCAGTTTCTACATCTACAAAACGTAAATTATCTATTGTCTTGCAAAACCGATACAACAAACCCATGCGGGATTTGTATCAATTAGTGCGCAGCAGGAAGCTTGGAAAGATTTTATTGGGAAACACCACTGTACGCTGGTATAGACCCCAGGAATACTACCAGGATGAATGGCATGGCACATTGGCCATGGATGGTGGGGCATTAATGAACCAATCCATACACCATATTGACGCCTTGCAATGGTGTATGGGAAAAGTGGTCAGTGTTTTCGCAAAAACAGGAACGCTGGCTCACAAAATGGAAGCAGAAGATACTGGTGTGGCTGTGCTGAGCTTTGAAAATGGCGCATTGGGAGTAATTGAAGGATCCACGATCACTTATCCGGAAAACCTGGAAGGTTCAATTGCGTTATTTGGAGAGCACGGATCGGTTAAAGTGGGTGGCACAGCATTAAATCAAAAGACATTTTGGAAGGTTGACGGCGAATTGCAACACGAACGCGAACTGCTTACACGTGAAACTTTAGATCCCGCAGCTGTTTATGGAACTAGCCACAAACATGTATTTGAAGACATGATAGAATCTGTTAAATTAAACCGTGAACCAAGAACCAATGGCTATGAAGCGCGCAGGTCAGTTGCTCTTGTCCTGGCGATGTATGAATCTGCTCGTTTAGACCGGATAATCGATATGACACAGGGGAATTGGTATATTGATGATTTGGGTCGCTCTTCCATTCAATAATTTGGTGTCGTAAAAATAACAATAATCCGCCATGAATACTAATCAGCAAATTTACCCTAATGTAAAAATAAGTGAGGGCGGTATTTTGGGTCTGTTCATTATTATTGGCGAACCCCCGAGAGGAGCCATGCCGGGTGAAGTTGAAACCATCATCGGGTCTCACTGCTTGATTCGCTCACATACAGTAATTTATGCGGGAAATAAAATCGGTGATAATTTTCAGACCGGACATCAAGTGCTTGTTCGAGAATCAAATACGATTGGCGATAACGTCAGTATTGGATCACATTCAATTATCGAACATCACATTGAAATCGGCGATAACGTTCGTATTCATTCCAATGTATTCATACCCGAGTTTTCATTATTGGAGGAAGGCACATGGGTTGGCCCTAATGTGGTGTTCACAAATGCGCGTTACCCGCTTAGTCAAAATGTAAAGAGGGAACTGGCTGGACCGCGAATATTGCGCGGAGCCAAAATAGGAGCAAATTCGACTTTATTGCCGGGGATCGTGATCGGAGCAAACGCTCTGGTTGGCGCCGGTTCTGTTGTGCTTCATGATGTTCCTGAGCGCGCTGTTGTTGTTGGAAACCCAGCCAGGATAGTAAACTGGCTGGACAATCTCGATCCATATAAATTTCTAATCAACAGGAAAACCGATGAATAAGATTCCTCTGGTCGATTTGAATGCTGAATACCAATCCATTAAGAGCGAAATCGATGCTTCGATTGAGCGAGTTGTAAAAAAAGCAAACTTCATTCTGGGTGAGGAAGTCGAACTATTTGAGAAGCAGTTTGCACTATTTTGTAATTCAAAATATTGTGTCGGAGTGGCATCAGGCACTACCGCCTTGCATCTTGCCCTTTTAGCGTGCGGAGTTCAGCCAGGAGATGAAGTCATCACATCCACGCACTCCTTTATTGCCACCGCAGAAGCCATTTCTCATTGTGGCGCCATCCCGGTATTTGTTGATATTAATCCACTCACATACACAATTGATCCTGACCAAATTGAAACAGTGATTACGCCAAAGACAAAGGTAATCATTCCAGTCCATCTGTACGGTCAACCCGCAGATATGTCCCCAATTAAACAGATTGCGGAGAGGCATGGTCTTTTGATTGTTGAAGATGCTGCACAGGCTCATGGCGCTGAATATCACGGCCAACGTGTTGGGACCATTGGAGATGTGGCATGTTTTAGTTTCTATCCAGGCAAGAACTTAGGGGCATATGGCGATGCAGGCGCGATCGTGACCAATCGGGCTGACATTGCTGAAAAAGTTTTCATATTACGTAATCATGGACGTGCCAAAGGTATGAAATATGAACATTCCATTGTGGGTTATGGAGAACGGATTGATACGATCCATGCTTCGATTTTGAGTGCAAAGCTGCAATATTTGGAAGCCTGGAATGAGAGGCGGCGTATATGTGCAAAACGTTATTCCGACATGCTTTCAGGTACTGGAATTGGTGTTCCATTTGAATTGCCGGATGTAAAGCACGTATATCATCTTTATGTAGTCAGGCACCCCCAACGAGATGTATTTATCGAGGCTATGCAGCAAAATAAAATTGGCGTCGGGATTCATTACCCAATACCTTTGCACTTACAGCCCGCATATAAATTCCTGGGATATAGAGATGGAATATTTCCCCATGCAGAAAAAGCTTCCAGGGAAGTCTTTTCTTTGCCCTTATTCCCGACGATTGAACACGCTCAGCAGGATTTTGTTGTTGATACGATCAAAAACGCTCTTGGCGGCTTGCCAAACGAACTAAATTGATTCATTTCTGAAATTACCCTTTATGTAATATTGCTAAAGTTTACAATAGCATCTATAGTTATGATTAATGCCGCTTTGTACGTCTTTTCTTAGCTTTCCCGTACATTGAGGTATTATGAAAATGGACCGCATAGTTGCAGAGCGAAATAACACGCGCGCTAAGTTTGTCTGTTCGGTAAGCTATCCAGAGTAATTTCTGTAATCACGGGATGAAAATGAGTCGCATCAATTTATTTGAAGATGTCAAAGCCCTTGCTGGGCAAGTCGGTGCTATATGGCTTGGGAAGTGCTTTGTTAAAGGTCATCGACTTTCTGCTAATTCCGATATATACACGATACCTGAGCACTGCCGATTTTGGCACAATGGACCTGACCAGATCAGCTTCCATCGTGTTGTCGGTTTTATTTGCGCTGGAGTTGCGAGAAGCTATTAATTATTTTTATATTTATTCAAATGTGGATGTTTCGCTCAATTTGTTGCTGATACCGCGTTACGGCATGATCGCGGCAGCTTGCTCCGGGTTTGCCAGTAAAATCGTTATGGTAATTGTTGTCACCTTGCTCACAAATAAAGTTTATCCGATTCCTTATGAATATGTTCGAATTGGCAAGCTCTTGAGCGTTGTTCTTGCATTGTTTGCGGCGAGTTTACTGATACCATCAGGTTCATTATGGGTCAGTTTGGCCGAAAAATTGGCATTATTTATGTCTTTTCCCCTTTTCCTTTATTGCCTGCAATTTTTTACTTCGGATGAAAAACGCGGCATAATTTCAACTCTTAAAGAACTGGGGTTTTCAAAAGGGAAAACACTTTTGTGAGCATTTATGACAGATGTATTAACATCCCACGAAGGCATACCCTCTGCAAAAGATAATGTCCAGACTGTTATAGATGAAAAAATCCGCCAGATGCAAGAGAAGTATGACTTGTTGCAATATAAGGTCGATGGCTGGGCTATCTGGGCGATATTGCGTTTTTCGATAGCCTACCGATTTCTGAAGAGATAAGTAGTTATTACTTCGAGCCTGATACTTTAAAGAACTTATTGGCTGAATTTAGGCGGTAAAATTGAGGATATGCATATGATAGTGATCATAGACTATGGACTAGGTAACCTGAATTCGATCGCCAATATGTTCAAGAAAGTAGGTGTGCAGGCCGCAATTTCGTCTGACCCTGAAATGATAGCGGCGGCCGACAAATTGGTTCTGCCCGGAGTTGGCGCATTTGACGCAGGTATGCGTAACTTGAACGAGAGTGGACTACTTCCAGTGCTTAATAAGTGTGTCCTTGATAGGAAAATCCCCGTGCTTGGTTTATGTCTGGGGATGCAATTAATGGCTCGAGAAAGCGAAGAAGGACAAATTCCTGGTTTGGGTTGGCTGGATGCCAGCGTGGTAAGGTTTAATGTCCCGGATAATCAAAGACAGCTTAAAATCCCTCATATGTCCTGGAATACACTGGAGATCCATAAGGCGCATCCGCTTTTCAGCGAAATGGTGGATGAGCCACGCTTTTACTTTGTACATTCTTATCATCTTTTGTGCCATCAGGTGGAGGATGTCCTGGCCCGGACAGAATACGGTTATCGTTTCGACTCGGTTGTCGCCAGGGGAAATATCATGGGGGTTCAGTTCCATCCGGAAAAAAGTCACAAGTTTGGGATGCGTTTGTTAAAGAATTACGCGGAGGCAATCTGATGTATTGGCCGCGTGTTATTCCCGCCTTGTTACTCCGAAACCGTGGATTGGTAAAAACGGTCAAATTCAAAGATCCCAAATACCTTGGCGATCCGATCAATATTGTCCGCATCTTTAATGACAAAGAGGTGGATGAGTTGGTTTTTCTGGATATTAGCGCCACTAATGAAAAGCGCCGACCACCTTTTGACCTGCTCGCCAATATTACAAGTGAATGTTTCATGCCGTTGGCTTATGGCGGCGGCATACAAAACATGGACGATATAAAGACCTTGTTTACACTAGGCATTGAAAAGATCATTCTCAATACAACTGCCATGGAAAACCCCGACCTGATTACCCGCGCCGCGGAATTTGGCGGCAGCCAGGCAATTGTCGTTTCCGTGGATGTTAAGAAAAATTTCCTTGGGCGCTATGAAGTATTTACCCACAGTGGGCAAAAAGGAACAGGATATGACCCGGTTAGATATGCGGCGGAATTGGAAAAACGAGGCGCGGGTGAATTATTTTTGAATTCGATTGACCGCGACGGAACCATGTTGGGGTATGATATCCCCCTCATCAAAAGTGTGACCCAGGCAGTATCCATTCCGGTGATTGCCTGTGGGGGTGCTCATCGGATGGAGGATTTTGGCGAAGCGATAAAATCTGCCGGGGCGTCGGCAGTGTCCGCTGGAAGCATGTTCGTGTTTCAAGGAAAACATCGGGCTGTACTGATCACGTATCCGACTCGTGAAGAGATCGAGCGAATTCTCAACTAATTTTGACAGGAAGGCTATCTTGACGAAAAAATACCAGATATGTGTGCGTTGCATCATGGACACGACTGATCCTGATATTAGCTTCGATGAAAACGGTGTCTGTAATCATTGCCACCAGCATGACTTTCTTATCAGTAAACTGCCTGCCGGTGTCGATGCTGAAAAAAGACTTGAACAGATCGTTGAGCAGATAAAACTGGCTGGCAGGGGTAAAGAGTATGACTGTGTGATTGGCGTGAGCGGAGGCGTTGACAGCACATTTGTGGCGCTCAAGGCTAGGGAATTTGGGCTGAGACCCCTGGCTGTGCATCTTGATAATGGCTGGGATTCGGAATTGGCTGTTAGTAATATTCAGAAGACATTAAATAAACTCGGCATAGAACTATATACATATGTGATTGATTGGGAGGAATTTAAAGACCTTCAACTTTCGTTTTTATTTGCTTCGACCCCCGATTCCGAGATTCCGAGCGATCATGCGATTGCCTCCATAATGCGCCAGATGGCCAGTCAAATTGGAGTTGGATATATTCTTGCCGGGGATAATGTTCGCACGGAAACGCACCTCCCGGCTGCCTGGTCGCGGGGGCACAGGGATTGGAAATATATTTATAGTATCCAGAAAATATTTGGTCATTGTGAGCTAAAATCTTTCCCTCATATGGATTTTTGGACGTATAACCGGTATCGTTTAACTCAGAAACTGATCGAAATATTGAATTATGTTGATTATTCCAAAAAGGACACCCTGCCAATTCTTGAAAAAGAACTTGGGTGGCAGTACTACGGCGGCAAGCATTACGAATCCATTTACACAAGGTTTTATCAGGGTTATATCCTGCCGAAAAAGTTCGGCTATGATAAGCGCCGTTCGCATCTCTCCAGTGTGGTTTGTTCCAGAGAAATAACCAGAGAAGAGGCCTTAGCCCAGGTTTCTGATAACCCGTATCCAGAAAAGTTACAGCAGGAGGACAGGGAGTACGTCATTAAAAAATTCGATCTCACCGATTCGAAATTTGATGAGATCATGCTCCTGCCGGTAAAGTCCTTTTGGGATTACCCATCGTATGAAAAATTTTACGCCAACCCAATATATCGTAATTTGCGGGCTGTTTACAGAAATTTTAGCCAATGAAAGAACCCATGGCCAAGGAAAGTATCCATCCTTTTCGTACTCTTTTTATTGTTGACGGCGCTCTGGATCGACCTTTGTTGCATTCCCAGGGAATTCCGCTTTTAAGGCGTTTTAGTGAGAAAGGCATGGACTGTTCTGTCCTGAGTTTTGAAGATTCCAAAGAAAGCATAGAAGGTCGGTTGGGACAGGAATTGGCAGCGAAGAGAATTGTCTGGTTGCCGGTCATTATTGCCAAAGCTTCATCAAGTCGGCAACGAATCCTAGTGGTCTTATCTGGATTTGTTCGATCCTTTAAGTTGTGCTGGCGGCGGCGAATTAATGTGGTTCATTGTCGCAGTTATCGCCCGGCGTTCATCGGCAGCTTATTAAAGCTATTCATGGGAAGTGGTTTTCTCTTTGATATGAGAGGTTTTTTAATTGATGAGCTTGTGGCAGACGGCCGTTGGAATGGGACCGGTTTAAAGTATCGTATCGCCAAACGAGTTGAGCAATTCCTAATCCTCAGTGCGGATGCAATTACTGTGACATC
>DYDH01000031.1:20132-30303 GCA_020717985.1 Herpetosiphon sp.
TCCTTGCCATATTTTCCGGCTTCACGAGCCGATAAAGTTATTACCATTCCAAATTGCGCCGATGTCAACCGTTTTTCACTTGTAGATGCAGAGCGTCGCCGGATTCTAAGGGAGAAATTGGGTTGGGATGGACGTTTGGTGGCTGTTTTTGCGGGTGACGCTATCCGTTATCGGGATACTCTTGATGAAATAATCAGTTTCTTTGACGTATTAAAGTCTGCTCGTCCGGACGCTTATCTGGTTCTTGCCGTGACAGGAAATCCTGATAACATGAATCCAGAGAGATTATTAATGCTTGGAAGGCAAAGCTTTAAAGTTGTTTCAGTGCCGCCCCAGGATATGCCTGATTATTTGGCGGCTGCGGACATTGGGTTATCCTTCTTGAAAAATAAAAACTTCTCCATTGCAATCACCAGCCCGATAAAATTCGCCGAATATTTATCCTGCGGGCTGCCTGTGGTGATCAACCCGGGGATTGGCGATACTGGGCGGATTATTGAGCAGTACAAAGTAGGTGTTGTGATTGATCGGCAAAAACCGGAGCAGGTAAAATCAGGGGTGTCCGCTTTGTTGGAAATGATTGCAACGGATCCCGATTTGCGTCAGCATTGTCACGAAACTGCTGAACAGGAATTGAGTCTTGATTTGTCTGTTGAGCGGTACGCAGCTGTTTATCAGGAAGTCGCTAAGGCAAGTAGGAGGCATTAAACTCATGACAAATTTACACTTTATTCGTCGTACTTCTTGCCCGGCCTGTGAAGATACAACTATTCGTGAGGTTTATCGTCGTTCTTATCAGTATCCGCCTTTAATACGGAATTTGGAACAAGCATATGCCGCTGTAGGTAAAATTGAATATGCCTATTTAAAAGATGCCGAGTTTGCGCTGGCGCAATGTGCAAAGTGCCAACTCGTGTTTCAGATCGAGATTCCGGATGATTTTTTGATGACTAAGTTATATGAGGAATGGATTGATCCGCAAATTACTTTTCGGCAACATATTGAGGAGAATTCGGCTGCGTATTACAACCGCGTTGGATCAGAAGTGGCGGCGTTGATATCCATATTTCATCGTTCACCGCACTCGCTGAAATTTTTGGATTTCGGGATGGGCTGGGGAGAATGGTTGCGCCTTGCGCGGGCTTTTGGGGTGCAGGCTTACGGTGCCGAATTGTCACAGGCACGGATTGCGTTCGCGAAATCACAAGGCTTGCCGGTAGTAACATGGGATGAAATTGCCACCCAACAATTTGATCTGATTTACGCGGATCAAGTGTTTGAACATCTTGCTCATCCGCTGATTACGTTGCAATATCTTGCTCGCGCGCTTAAGCCGGGTGGTTTTTTGAAAATTGGCGTACCGGATGGGGGTGATATTCATCGCCGCTTGCGCGTTGATGATTGGACTGCACCTGATGGCACCCGTGATTCACTCAATGCGGTATTTCCTTTAGAACATATTAATTGCTTCAACCGCAGCGCTTTGCTGGCGATGGGTGCCAGAGCTGGTCTTAGACCAGCCCGTATTCCACTATTTTTGCAGTACTCCCATCTTATTTTGGGAGGATTGTCCAGTGAAATTCTCAAAAGCTTGGGGCGCCCATTACTGCGAGATGTTTTGTTGCGTGGCAACTATGTGCTATTCACTTGCCCATGACTCAACCCCTCGTCTCTATCGGCTTGGTAACATGGAATAGCGCGGCGTGCTTGACTGCAACGTTGGATGCATTGCTACAACAACGTTACTCGGCTGTCGAGATCGTTGTAGTGGATAACGCCTCTAACGATGACTCTGTAAATCGGGTGCGGTCTTCTTTACCAAATGCGCAGTTGATTTTGAATCATGAAAACCGTGGATTTTGCGGTGGGCATAATCAAGCCATCTCTGCTTCCCACGGCACATATTATCTGGCATTGAATCCGGATGTCGTGATGAATCCAACTTACATTACTGCGCTGGTTGACGCGCTGGAATCCCACCCCGAATTTGGATCGGCGGCTGGCAAACTGCTTCAAGCGCCTGGCATAATTGATACCACTGGATTATTTATTAACCGACGCCGCCAACAATACCTGCGCGGGCATGGTGAAAAAGATATCGGACAGTATGAACAGCCAGGCGAAGTCTTTGGTGTGGATGGCGCCGCGCCGCTCTATCGGCGAGAAATGCTGGAAGATATTAAAATAGATGGACAATACTTCGACGAGAGTTTTTTTGCCCACAAAGAAGATGTTGACCTTGCCTGGCGGGCGCGTTTATTGGGATGGGGCTGTTGGTATAGTCCGGAAGCGGTTGCTTTTCATAAGCGTAGTTTTAAACCTGGCAGGCGTGAAGTCGTCTCCCGGGCAATCAGAGTACACGCCATTAAGAATCGTTACTTGTTGCTTATCAAGAATGAATTGCCTGCAGGTTGGTTTCGAGACGGACTTCAGATACTTTGGTATGACTTGAAAATATTTGTTTATATATCTTTATTTGAGCGATCTTCTTTAAAAGCTGTTGGTATTCTCTGGCATAATTGGCCAAGAGTCTGGGATTGGCGCAAAAAGATTAGTCGGCGTATGCGTGTTAAGCCGATTGAAATATTGTCCTGGTTTAAATAAAGGTGATTGTGATGACTGACATCATTGGCGCGCGAGTTGACTTTACTAGTTACATTGATGCGACACGGCAGGTGCTTCGCTGGTCTCAAGTTGGTGAAAGCCGTTATGTTTGTGCCGCTAATGTGCATGTTCTGATGGAGTCTCATGATTCATCGGACTATAGCCGAATCCTTAACTCTGCTGATATGGTTACCCCTGACGGCATGCCTCTAGTCTGGATGTTACGATTGAAGGGGCATCCAGACCAACAGCGTGTATATGGTCCGACATTAATGCTTCATGTATTGGAAGCCGCCGCACGCGAAAACGTGACGGTGGGATTTTATGGGAGTTCGCCCGAAGTCTTACAATCTTTGCTCCCAAGAATGCGGGAACGATTTCCGGGTTTACAAATGGTCTATTCATTCAGTCCTCCTTTCCAGGAAATGAGTCAGGAAGAGGATGAGGAAATTGTTAAGCGTATTAATGCTTCTTCTGCGCGTATTTTATTTGTAGGGCTGGGTTGTCCAAAACAGGAAAAGTGGATGGCAGACCATCGCGGAAAAATAAATGCTGTCATGTTGGGCGTGGGGGCGGCGTTCGATTTTCATGCAGGTCTAAAATCACAGGCTCCAGCATGGATGCAAAAAATTGGGTTGGAGTGGTTTTATCGTCTCGTGACTGAGCCGCGTCGTTTGTGGCGACGCTACCTTTATCATAATCCACGTTTTGTTTTTCTTGCGGTCCTGGATTTGCTTGGATTTTTACGATAAAAATATACCTGGATGCTGGTTAAAAGATGATCTGGGTTGTGTAAAAAAGGAGTTACATTAATGCCACAAGGAATATTTACAAGAATTGCTTCTTTTGTTTCAAATGACCGTTTTCGTTTTGCTGTTGTAACCGGATTTGCCTTGGCGGTTGGGGTTATCTCGTGGATGGTTATGCCTAAAGGTGGAATAGATATGCGCGAAGATATTTTACCGTCATTGTGGAATTGGAGAGCGCCATGGGTGGAAGGAACACCTTTGTTTCCATGGGCGACATTAATTCTGATGCCTCTAAGGTATTTTACGCCCAGAGATGCAACTGCCATCATAAATGGACTTAGTGTTGTGCTGATCGCTTTGCTTATCAAGCGCTTCGATGGAAATGCTTTGTTTACAATTCCTATTATATTGTCTCCAATTGGGTATCGGTTGATTACCACTGGACAGACTGATGCCATAGTATTGGCGGGCGTTCTCTTGCCAGCGGGTTTCGATTTGCTTTTTTTTTGGAAACCTCAGGTAACTGCTCATGTTTTTTGGGTGAAAGGCTTGGCGCAGCCTAAAACTTATCTGATTTCGGGGATTGCCCTGTTTTTATTTTCCTGGTTACTTTGGGGAGGGTGGCTGAAAGAAGTTTGGCAATTTGGCCAGACAAAATTGATTGGAGGTTGGTGGAATTTCTCCCTCTGGCCCTATAGTATTCCAATAGGGCTTTTGATGGTTTATTTATCGCTCAAGAATAAAGATATTGGTTTTGGAATTATTGCCAGTCCTTTGCTGTTTCCTTATGTTAATGGACCTTCTTATGTTGGTTTACTTGCAGTTGTGGCAGCTAAATGGCCGAAATTTTTTGGATTGTGCAGTATTGCCCTCTTGTTATATTTAATACTTGCTGTTTTTGTGCCCAGCCTTAACCTGCCTAGAATTTATTAAGTTTTCAGATTTACCCGGGCTTTTACGGTAAAAACCATGCTCAGACGATTTTCAGTAAACTTCGCTTTATTTTCAATGGCGCTCGACGGGTTGTCTGTAATATTCAGCCTGTGGATGGCGGCGCTCTTTCGCCCTGCGCTAAACAAGATTGACTGGATCGAGCCGATGCCGTCAAAAATTATCATCCCTGTGGCTTTGTATGTTTTGTTTCCCCTGGTTTGGGTGATGATTTATTCGGCGCTTTCCATCTACGACGGGCGGAAGTACCTGCGCGCAATGGATGAGTTCGCCATGCTTTCGCTTGCCATGTTGATCGCGTCTGTGTCGGCGGCGGGAATATTATATTTTTCCTACCGTAACGTTTCACGAGCCTTGTTCCTTGTTTTCATTATGCTCGTGTATCTGATCTGTCTGGTATGGCGTATTCTGACAAGGGTATATTTTCGCGCACAAAATCTCTCTCCAGCCCGCGCGCGTCATGTGCTTGTGGTCGGCGCGGGCACTCTTGGACAAAAGGTCAAATCCCAGTTATTGGAATCCAAACTGACCAATCTTATCTTCACCGGATTTGTGGACGACCATTTGAATTCATCGAACGATACCGTACCACTCCTGGGCAATGCCGACGAAATTCGTGATGTAATCATGCGACATGAGATAACCGATGTGGTGATCGCGCTGCCTCATTCCGCATATCATCAGATGGGCGATATTGTTCAAAAGATGGAGGATATGCCGGTTCAGGTCTGGGTTGCACTCGGCTTTTTTGACCTTGCCTTATATAATACAACCATAGAAGACCTTGCTGGAATTCCAATGCTGGACTTGCGCGCCTCTGCCATTGATGATTACCAGCGGATGATAAAGCGCGCCTTTGACGTAGTTTTCGGACTCGTCGCCCTGATACTTGCCCTGCCGCTCATGGCAATCTCGGCGCTGATGGTTTTTCTCGATGACGGCGCTCCAGTTTTATTCCGCCAGAAACGCGTTGGCGAAAACGGGCGGCTGTTCGAAATGCTCAAATTCAGGACCATGCTCAAGAACGCCGAGCAGCTTCAAAGTCAGGTGGAGAAGCGCGACGCCGACGGCAACATCATCCATAAATCAAAAGATGATCCACGCATCACAAAAGTCGGACATTTCCTCCGTCGGTACAGCCTGGATGAATTACCCCAGTTTATAAACGTTGTGCGCGGTGATATGAGTCTGGTGGGTCCCCGTCCAGAACTGCCATATCTGGTTGAAAAATATCAACCATGGCAAAGAAAACGCTTTGCGATCCCGCCTGGGATCACAGGCTGGTGGCAGGTGAACGGGCGCAGTGACAAGCCCATGCATTTGCACACGGAAGATGATTTGTATTACATCACCAATTACTCGCTTTGGCTGGATATTCTGATATTGATGCGGACGATCTGGGTTATTTTTGTTGGAAGAGGCGCTTATTAATTTTACTTTCGGAGTTTGTTTGACGAATGTGTACGGCTTTACAGAGATGAGTTTGACACTTGTAGTGAGGTTATCATGCAGCAAAACAATTACCAAAAAATTACAGATTTATTATTGGTGCTCGGATTGTTCTTTTTATCCAATGCCACTGCATTTCTGTATGTTGTTTGGATTGTCCCCGATCTTGTATTTATGGCGGGTGTCGTTTGGCTGATTTTGGCTGCGCTCGCTGTTTGGATTTTGTATAAACATAGCCTTATATTCAAACTTTTTGAGAGTCTAAAGAGGAATTGGGTTATCTTTCCTTTCCTGATCTTTTCCGGCTTCTCGATATTTTGGTCTGTTTATTGGCAGGTTTCCTTATACAGGTGGCTGATCCTTGTTTTTACAATAATTACAGGCGGATATATTGGATTGCGATACAACATAAGGGAAATAATAAAATTATTGTCGGTTTTTGGCGTGTATATTTTGTTCATAAGTTCCATACTCATTTTTTTTGTACCGAAGATCGGAGTGATGAATTATCATATTATTCAAGGCGCATGGAGGGGCTTGTATTGGCACAAAAACCATATGGGGTTGATCGCCGCATTTATAAACATCCTGTTCTTAATTAACATCGTCTATTCCTTGCAGTCCAAGGAGAAAGGTGCCTTTGCCTGGGGTTTGCTGTATCTTTTTTCACTGTTGTTTGTCCATAAAACGGATTCCGTTTCGGCTTACATGACCGTCATATTCCTACACGGGGTAATTTTACTTGCGCTTATCCTGTTGAAATTCGGAAAATATTTTCACAGGTCCCATTATTTGATTTTTTTCACGGTCTTAGTGTTTGCGGCTTTAATTTTATATATTAACTTGGAATTTATTTTTAGTATTTTCAACCGAAGCCCAACATTGACCGGTAGAATTCCAATGTGGACTTATCTTTTTGATACCTATTTAAGTAAGCGACCTCTTTTGGGATATGGTTTCAACGCCTTTTGGTGCGTTGATGCATATCGAATGGCAATGGGGGAGGCGGCAGGTTATCCTGACCCAATTGTCATCGCGGATAATGGTTTTATTGATATATTGATCAACACTGGCTATAGCGGATTGATTTTATTCTTAATATTCTATTTTGGCGCATGGTGGCATTCCATCAAATATGCGATGAAGGCCATAGATATAAATGGGGTATTCCCTCTCATCTTAATGTTCTATACACTCATTGCAAATATAAGCTGGAGCCTGATTTTCGAGAATGAAAGCTTTTTCATGCTTATTATGATTTCTGTTCTATTTTCCATCTCTGGCGGTGTTCCAATAAACCATGAAGGTTGATGGAAATGAGGTTTATCGCTGATTGTGCCAACCGGAATTTTTTGGGAGTGGACAATCTTGTGGGCTTGCCAAAAGATTTAACCACGGAGCACACAGAGATCACTGAGAAAAACCTCTAAAAATCTCTGTGGTGGGGGCTCTATTTTGTATACTTCTTTTGCCACTCGAATAATCTGTTCAACGCCTCGATCGGTGATAAGGCATTCACATCCAGTTCTTTCAACTCATCCAACAGCGGACTGGTCTCAGGGAATAACGCAGCCTGTTGCATCGCCTGTGGATGAATTTTTACCGCGCGTCCAGATGTCTTTTCAAGCTCTGCCATAATTTCATTTGCCCGTTGAATGACAGGCGCAGGCAGCCCCGCCAATTGCGCCACATGAATTCCGTATGAGCGATCCGCGCCGCCGGCGATGATCTTGTGCAGGAACACCACTTTATTATCCGCCTCGCTCACCGCTACGTTGTAATTGCGGATGCCCGGCAGCAGGTCAGCCAGTTGCGTGAGTTCGTGGTAATGCGTGGCAAACAAAGTCTTCGCGCGTAGTTGCGGATGGTTGTGGATGTATTCGATGATTCCCCATGCAATCGAAAGCCCGTCATAAGTTGAAGTGCCGCGCCCGATTTCATCCAATATCAACAACGAGCGCGAAGTTGCGTGATGCAGAATATTCGCGGCTTCCACCATCTCCACCATGAACGTGGATTGCCCGGCGTGGATTTCGTCCTGCGCGCCGATGCGCGTGAAAATCCTATCCACCAATCCGATCTTTGCAGATGCGGCCGGCACGAACGAACCCATCTGCGCCATCAACACGATCAACGCCGCCTGCCGCAAATATGTGGATTTACCAGCCATGTTAGGTCCAGTGATGACCCGCACCACCTCACCTTTTTCAAAGATGACATCATTGGGGATATATCTATCCGACTTCAATAACTGTTCGACGACTGGATGACGTCCCTCGTGGATATCCAACTCGCTTCCTTCGTGGACCTCGGGCTTGGTGTAGCCTCCGAGGGCAGCCGCCTCGCCTAAAGCGGACAGTACATCTAACTCTGCGATGGCTCGCGCAGTAGCCAGTAATTTATGCGCAGCCTTTGCAAGTTCGGCGCACACTTCACGGAATAAACGAGTTTCGATTTCCTTGATGCGTTCTTCTGCGTTCAAGACCAGCGTTTCATATTCCTTCATCTCCGGCGTGATGAATCTTTCCGCATTGACCAGCGTCTGCTTGCGGATATAACTTTCAGGCGCTCGATCTGCCGCGCCGCGTGAGATTTCAATGTAATAGCCGAAGACTTTGTTGTACCCAACCTTGAGAGTCTTGATGCCTGTTTTTTCGCGCTCCACGCCTTCGAGGTTGGCGATCCAATCCCGTGCATGTTTCGATGCTTCGATCACGCCATCCAACTCTGCTGAATATCCCGCGCGAATCACGCCCGTATTTTGCAATGTCGCAGGCGGGTCATCGTCAATCGCATTTTGCAATAACGAATGTTCTTCTTCGCAAACCGACCATTGTCCACTACCTGCCAATAACCAATTACCAATTACCTCTTTTACTTTAGGCATTTGCTCCAACGTATTCCGCATTGCCACCAGATCACGCGGCTGTGCCTGCCCCGCAATGACGCGATTGACCAAACGCTCCAAATCTGCAAGCGGTTTTAAAGCATCCCGCAGTTCCGCGCGGACCATGCCATTGCTGACAAAATATTGCACGCCGTCCTGTCTTTTGACGATTTTGTCCACTTGCAACAGCGGCTGGCTAACCCATTGATGCATGAGCCGTTTGCCCATTGGGGAGATGGCAAAATCCAACGTGCCAAGCAGTGAGCCTTTTCGTTCGCCGCGCAGGGTTTCATCCAATTCAAGATTTCTGCGTGTGGATGCATCGAGAGTCATGAATTCATTCAAACTGTAGGAACGTAACGAGGTCAGCAGATTCAGCGCGTCGGGTTGTGTTTCTTTGAGATACTGCACAATCGCGCCCGCAGCCCGAACCGGCAGGCTGTTATTTTTCAACCCAAAACCAACCAGCGTGGACGATTTGAATTGTGCCAGCAAAGTTTCGTTGCATTTGCCTGGCTCAAACTTCCATGCGGGCAGGGCGGTCAGGTGACCTGTGATTCCGTCGGGCAGAGTTTGGTTGTCGGGATAAATAATTTCGGCGGGGTGTAAACGTGTCAGCTCGGCGCGTAAGGCTTCGAGCGGAAGTTCGGTGACGGCGAATTCTCCGGTGGTCACATCTGTATAGGAAACAGAAGCAGCTCCCCCGTCGAGGATGATCGAGGCGAGGTAGTTGTTTGCGTCGCCGGGCAGGAGTCCGGGTTCAGTCACAGTCCCCGGAGTTACAACCCTTACCACTTTGCGCGGAAAAATTCCCTTCGCGGGTTGATCTCCAACCTGTTCGCAAATGGCAACGTGATAACCTTTTTCAATTAAACGCGCGAGATAATTTTCAACGGCATGATATGGAATGCCCGCCAATGGCACGCGCATCCCGTTGCCGACGGGGCGTGAAGTGAGGACGATATCCAGTTCGCGCGCGGTGATCTCGGCATCTTCGTCGAAGGTTTCGTAAAAATCGCCGAGACGAAAAAAGACGATGGCGTCTGGGTATTCGCGTTTGATATCCAAATATTGCTGACGAACGGGGGTGACGTCTTCATTGTTAGCCATGACTTGATTTTACTATGATGAGGTAACTTGGGCTATAATTTGCGCGCATCTTTTTCTCAGGAGTAGATAATGTATAAACTGGTTTTAGTCCGTCACGGACAAAGTACGTGGAATTTGGAAAACCGCTTCACCGGCTGGACCGATGTTGACCTGACCGATCTGGGTCGCGCGGAAGCACGCGAAGCGGGGAAGTTGTTGCGCGAAGGCGGATATGATTTTGACATCGCCTACACGTCTGTTTTGAAACGCGCCATCAAAACGCTTGGACTCGTTCAGGAAGAAATGGATCGCGAATGGTTGCCTGTGATCCGCGCCTGGCAATTGAACGAGCGGCATTATGGCGCTCTGCAAGGTTTGAATAAGGCGGAAACCGCGGAGAAATTTGGCGAAGCGCAGGTCAAGATTTGGCGCCGTTCTTACG
>DYDH01000568.1 GCA_020717985.1 Herpetosiphon sp.
CTTGAAAACTAAATTCGCAAGCCGCGTCCGGGTTGTTGGATTGGGTGCAGGAGCCAGAATTCGCACCAACTCGCCGGACTTTAACCTAGAGATTGCTGAAGGAGATATTTCAACAGCAGATATCGAGCTTTTGACACGTGAGCTTGATCTGAAAGAGACAACTGCTACTACCCTTGATGCTCTATGGAATTGTTTCAAGCATAACTGGTTTAGTGAATTTAAATCCATGACCCAAGAAGTAATTACAACAGAAGATGGTAAGAAAGTCCCTGCTGAAGGAAGCGTGGCAGTTTGGGCCAATGCCAATGGCGTTAATGTGATGGCTGCAGAAGCATTACAAAACAAACTACGCCGCTTGTTTAATAAATCGTATATTGTTGCGAAACCCGCAGCAGACTCAATAGGCGAAATCATCAAGGCGCTGGAGGCTGGGCAGAACGTTATTCTTTCGTTCGGAGAGTTCGAGACCGACTTAGATTACCTATTGGTGAGCAATCTACTGACTCGCAAGATCAAAAATGTTTGGGAGAAAAAGACCAATCATTTTCGTTCAAACACCAATGAGGAGCCGCCGCGCCAACTGGTCATCGTGGTGGAGGAAGCCCATAAACTGCTCAACCGCGAGATGGCCGGGCAGACCACCTTCGCCAGCATTGCGCGTGAGATGCGTAAATACTACGTCACCCTGCTGATCATTGACCAGCGCCCGTCGCAGATTGACGACGAGGTCATGTCGCAACTTGGGACGCGCATCTCCGGCTGGCTGGGTGACGAGGACGATGTCCATGCGGTGCTGTCGGGCCTGTCGGGACGCGAGTCACTGCGCGGCATGCTGGCGCGCTTGCAGCCAAAAGAGGAAGTGCTCCTGCTGGGCTGGGGCGTACCCATGCCGCTGCCAGTGAAGTCGCGACGGTATGACGATAATTTCTGGCGCGAGTTGTTCGGCGCGGGTGGGAAGAAGGATGAAGCGCAGATTATGAAGGAGTTGGGATATTGATATTCCCAGGTATGGTATATTTGCTTTAGACTGAAAAGGAGAATGCCATGACCACTCCCGTCAATGTTCAAATGACCCCACAGGGATTACTGGTTCCCCGCAAAGCCATTCAAAAATGGCTCAAGCGTGGACTTGATGTTTTCCAGGATGAAAGTCGTATCATTATCCAGCCCAAAACGGATACGAACAGCCAGGACGAGCGTGTGCTGCGCCTGCTGGAATCAGGAGAACTGCTGATGCCGGTTGAGCCTTTGCCGCGCGGTCATAAGCCAGTGCGTCCGGCGG
>DYDH01000569.1 GCA_020717985.1 Herpetosiphon sp.
GTTGGCCGCAAAGAGAAAAAGTATCGAGGAGATTCGTGACACTGTCCAAGACCTTTTGGGTGGCAAGCCACTGTTGGCGAAAAAGGTTGCCCTTTACATATGTCACCGACACAGTTGCCGAAAACTCAAGGAAATTGGCACCGGTTTCGATGTGGGAGAATCAGCCGTTTCGCAGAACAGCCGCCGAGTTGCCGTGATGTTGGAGAAAGACAAAACGCTTCGCAAGCAGGTTGAAAAAATCAACAAGGAACTGGCTTTGTGTAAGGTGTAGACGCGACCCCAAATTGAACACTTATTCATTCAAACAGATTTTGTCATCGGACAAGCTAAAGGACACCAAATGAAATTTTCGACTCTGCTTTTTGCCTTGTTCATCCTTCTCGCACCAATTCAAGCCCTCGCCAACGGTCCTAAGTGCGAACCACCCAATCCGCCCGACGACTACCGACCCATTTGCCCGGAATTTCTTTGGCCCGAAGCATACCCTAACGACTATGATCCTGTCGGGGCAAATCCCATCCTTTATGACCCGTCACAACCAGCCTATTCACCACCACCACAATGCACCGGAGATGGCCTCTATGGCGACTGCTTAAACACATACATCCCTGTTATCACGCAAGGCGGTTTTGTGACTATTTCTGTACGAGGTGGCGTCCCGCCCTATACCTGGGCCTTTGAAGAGCAAGAAGGCGATGCCTTCACACTTGAAGAAAGTATAACTCAGGGCCGAAGCAATGTTGTTCACGCCGCTGGCAACGCTTGCGGTTCGGCAAAGATCACTGTCACCGACTCATGTCCAGACGGACCACGCCATATTGATGGTAGCGTGAAAAGTAAAGTTGGGAGCTGGGTGTACCAAGGTGGAGACGGTTTTAAGGCGACGGGCATTCTCGATTTTTTTAGCGCGCCTCCATACGTGTTTAAATGTGAGAGCACCGAAATAGTCGGGGACTTGAAATACTATATGTATAAACAATGGAATTGCACTGATGGAGAGGTAGTGAACCCTGATTGTCACGGAGATTGTACCCCTAGCTTGCCGGAAGGAGTAGTCTGTAGGTATGATGGTCCTCCCTATTATATGCACCCAGTACTTGTGTCGGCTTGTAATTGGTGGAAATGGCAATGCCCCTGAGAGTGCGTGTGGAAGAGTTAAGTTGCAAGAGAAGGAAAACTTGGGGTCGAGGAAAACTTGGGGTCGCGTCTACACCATGACAACTCGCCCGGCAATACATATGGCTGACGGCAATAAAACAGGTTCAAGGAACAATAGAGGGTC
>DYDH01000570.1 GCA_020717985.1 Herpetosiphon sp.
CATCGGAGTGCGCCGTACAGATCGGGCAATTGCTGGGAATGGAAATCATGTTCGCCGGCGACATCGGTAAAATGGGGCAGATGTACACGATCGATCTGCGGATGATTGACGTGTCGACCGGAAAGATCCTGCTGACGAAATCGGAGGATTACAAAGGCGATGTGGAAGGCCTTCTGGGAATCATGAAACTCATCGCGAATGATTTTGCCGGAATCAGGACCGATCAGAAATCCAAAGGCACGGTGATCGTATCAAGTCAGGAAGCCTTCGGGACGGCGGTGTTCAAACTTCCGATTGACGGTGCGACGCCGGTCATCAATGGCGTTGCCGGTAATCCCGTGTTCAGCAAGGATATCAAGCTGAATCTGCCCGCCGGCGTGCATAAAATCAAGTTCACCAAATCCGGATACGCGGCGACACAGGAATTCAGCATACAGATCAAAGAGAATGAAGAAACATCTCAGGTCGTAGAAATGAAAGAAGATAAATCCGCAACTGCCGGCGCTGATCTTTCATTGACTTTCGGGATCGTCAGTATTAGCAGTTCTCCCGCGGGCGCGAAAGTTTTGGACGGCGACATCGAAGTCGGTACAACGCCTCTTTCAGGACTCAAGCTGTCTGTGGGTTCGCATACATTGACGCTGAAAAAATCGAAATATCATGTTCAGGCGTTCACAGTGGATATTAAAGACGGGATTAACAGAATTCCAGAGAAGACGCTCGCTCCGAATTTCGGCACGCTGAAAATCACGTCCGTTCCTTCCGGCGCGAAAGTCAAGATCAACGGCATGCTCAGGCAGGGACAAACGCCGCAGACATTCGACGAGTTCCAGTCCGGATATTATGAAATCGAAGTCGAGCGTGACCGCTACTTCGCGGAGAAAAAATCCGTTGAAGTAAAAGACCTGCAAGTATCGGAGCAGACATTCACGCTGAAACCGCAATTCGCCGACGTGACAATTAATTCCAATCCATCCGGTGCGAAAGTATATTTGGATAATCAATTGCTCGGCACGACGCCGCTTGTAAAAAAAGGCGAAGCGGATGGAATTCTTGCCGGGAAGTATAATCTGCGCCTGACGATGAATTCCGATTGGCTTTGTTGCACAACCCTATTTCCTTTTTTTTGATTTTTTCGGTATAGCCTTTATTCTATCGTCGGATTCTTGAATGGATATATCGATCCATTGCTGAATCAGTTTTTTGAATAATTTGT
>DYDH01000224.1 GCA_020717985.1 Herpetosiphon sp.
AATATTTCAGCCGCTCACTGCGTCATAATGGTATAAAAGTCAATATTATTTGGAAAAGGAGAACTTATCATGAGCAACGCATACGAGATCGCTACATTGGCAGGAGGATGTTTTTGGTGCCTGGAGGCTGTATTTGACGAAATCAAAGGCATCAACTCTGTCGAATCAGGCTATTCAAACGGACATGTACCCAACCCCAGCTATCAGGCGGTCTGCAACGGAGACACAGGTCATGCGGAAGCGGTGCGGATCACATTCGACCCATCCATTATTTCATTCCGTGACCTGTTAAATGTTTTCTTTGCCATCCATGACCCCACCACGCTAAACCGTCAGGGCGGGGATGTGGGCACACAATACCGTTCTGCCATCTTCTACCACTCTCCCGAGCAGAAGGAAGTTGCGAAGAACCTCATCAGCGAGTTAAATGCCCAGAGAATCTGGAACAGTCCCATCGTTACGGAAGTAACCGCGCTCGACCAATTCTATATCGCCGAAAATTATCATCAGGAATATTTCGCGCACAATCAATTCCAACCGTATTGTCAGGCAGTGGTTGCGCCGAAGGTTGCCAAATTCCGCAAACACTTTTTGGAATTGTTGAAGAAATAACCTAACCAAGAAATATTTGGACTTTGGCTCGAACAAGCCAAGATCAAGAAAGGTTTGAGCCATGGAGACACAAAGACACAAAAGAACTCCGCGCATCAGTGTCTCCATGGCTTGTTAAAAACTCGATGGTGGGAACGATGTAAGTAACATGAGTTATTTCAGGATTGCGATCAACAATAAACCGTTTGACAACCATGCAATACAAATTTTTGAGTTGACATGCCCCATTCGCCATGATATACCGTATTCATCCTGGAGGGATGATTTTATTTAGTACGTTTATATCATTGCAAAGGCAACAACAAAAGGAAAATTATGGAAATCGGCGAAACAATTTATTTAACAACGCGGGAGGAATTCCGCGAGTGGCTTGAAAAAAATCACAAGACCTGCAAAGAGATATGGTTGATCCAATATAAGAAATTTACACAGAAACCGTCCATTCCGTATGCGGAGGCGGTTGAAGAAGCCATTTGTTTTGGCTGGATTGACGGCTTCGAAAAAGGAATGGACGATCAACGCTTTGCCAAACGCTTCACGCCGCGCAGGCAGAAATCCCTGTGGACGGAGACGAACATTGAACGCGCGCGCAGGATGATCGAAGAAGGTAAAATGACCGAAGCAGGTCGGGCCACTTTGCCAAAGGGTATTTAATCAACACCCAGCGAGCAGTGGACTGATAGACCCCCGCAGAAATGAATTGTCCTTTTGAGAAATCACCCCATACATAAGGAAGGTAAACAACCATGGAAGATAGAATCCAAATCCAGGAATTGATCGCTCATTTTGCCAACAGTTTCGACGTGAAAGATTGGGAGGGATTGCAATCCTGTTTCACCGAAACTTTCTACTCGGATTATTCCGACCTGCGCGGAACACCACCAGAGAAGATTTCGGTGAAGGAATACGTGAGATTGCGCCGTGAGGGGTTGGATCCTTTGAAGATACAACATTTGGTGAGTAACTACGAAATAAAATTCACCGATTCAACCAATGCCACCTGCCGCGCTTCGATGGTTGTCTGGCGCAAAACGGACAAGGAAGATTTCATCACACACTGCATCTATACATTCCAGGTGGTCGCGCAAAATACAGAGTGGAAGATCTGCGGAATTACGCAGAAGGTTTTATGGAACGAAGGAACCTCCTCCATTTACAAAGGCGCAAAGGGGTAATTGCGAAGAACAAAAGGAACTCCAATAAAACATTCCTGCACACCTGTCCCAACAGCGGGGCAGGTGTTGTGGTTTTTATGGTAAAAATAGTTGATTATGAATTGTCCTGAATGCGGTGCATTCGAAACTTTATGCAAAGCACGTTTCGATGAATTTCTTGTGTTTGAATTTTCTGATATGGGTTACGGTGCAGTGCATAATCTGACCGTCGCCACGTATATGATCCAGCATTCCAGCAAAATGTCCATTGAAGGTTGGTTGTATGAACGCGACCTCCTGAGGGAGTTTATTGTGGAAAAGAAGTCACCTTCGTTGATCCGCCAGCAGGTCAAGGATGCAGTTGATAGCGGCAAACGCACTTTCAAATTTAAGTCGAAAGATGGTTTGCCCGTCATCAACAAATCCACATGGACGAAGACGATTCTCGATGTCCGCGCGGAGAATAGGGAAGTTTACTGTGCAGATGTGATCGCGTGGGCGCGGGCTGTGCTTGAAGAAGCGACTGCGATATGATATTCTACTCACCCTGAAACCGCGCGGACGTAAACTATACATACAAAGCCGGCTGAAGCCGACTATAAAAAGATAAGCAAGTTTTTATAGGAGATTTAATGACCCAACAAAAATACACCAACCGCCGTTACCTCGACGCCCTCGAAAAGAAAGTTCTTGTCTTCGATGGCGCGATGGGAACCAGCCTGCAACTGCAAAACCTGACCGCCGAACATTTTGGCGGCGAACAATTTAATGGTTGTAACGACTACCTTGTTATTTCATATCCCGAAGCCGTGGAGAAAGTCCACCGCTCGTTTCTCGAAGTCGGCGTGGATGTGCTCGAAACGGACACCTTCCGCTCGAACCGTTTGACGATGCAGGAGTACAAACTGCAAGACCGCATCCTTGAGATCAACATGGCGGCGGCAAAACTTGCGCGTCGTTTGGCTGATGAGTATTCAACGAAAGAAACGAGTAACGAGTCACGAGACGCGCAGGGCACAACTCGTCCCTCGTCCCTCATTACTCATCACCCAAGATTTGTTGCTGGCTCGATGGGACCCACAGGCAAACTTCCCTCCACCACCGATCCCGAATTATCGAATATCGCCTACGACGAATTAATAGACATTTTCCGCGAGCAGGCTGTCGGTCTCATTCAAGGCGGCGTTGACCTTTTGCTAATCGAAACTTCGCAGGACATTCTCGAAGTCAAAGCCGCCATCACGGGCATTCACAAAGCTTTCAACGAAACGAATGTCTGGCTGCCGATTCAGGCTCAGGTCACGTTGGACACGACGGGTCGCATGTTGCTCGGCACCGATATCAACGCCTCGCTCACCATCCTTGAAGGCATGGGCATCGACGTCATCGGTCTCAACTGCTCCACGGGACCCGAACACATGCGCGAGCCGATCCGTTTCCTCGGCGAAAATTCCACGCTGCCGGTTTCGTGCATTCCCAACGCGGGGCTTCCGCTCAACGTGGATGGTCAGGCTGTTTATCCGCTCGAGCCTGAACCCTTTGCGAATGACATGTACGAGTTTGTGACGAAGCACAACATCTCGGTCGTGGGCGGATGCTGTGGCACGACTCCTGCTCACCTCAAGCTGTTGGTTGAAAAACTACGCGACACGCAACATGCAACACGCAACATCACACCTACGCCTCAACTTTCTTCCGCCATGTCCGCCATTACCATGCGACAGGAACCCGCGCCAACTTTGCTCGGCGAGCGCTGCAACGCGCAAGGCTCACGCAAATTCAAACGGATGTTGCTCGAAGAAGATTACGATGGCATCTTGCAAATTGCGCGTGATCAGGTTTCGGGCGGCGCGCACGCTTTGGATATTTCGGTGGCTGTCACCGAACGCGCCGATGAAGGCGAGCAGATGCGCAAGGTCATCAAGAAATTGCAAATGGGCGTGGATGTTCCGCTTGTGATCGACACCACCGAAGTGGATGTTTTGGAAATCGCGTTGCAAACCGCGCCTGGGCGTTGTTTGATCAACTCCACACATCTTGAATCTGGTCGCGAAAAAGCCGATAAGATTTTTGGTCTCGCAAAAAAATATAACGCCGCTGTCATCTGTCTCACCATCGACGAGAACGGCATGGCAAAAACCGCCCAGCGCAAACTTGAAGTGGCGCAGCGCATTTACGACATTGCCGTCAACGACCACGGACTCAAGCCCGAAGATTTGGTCTTCGACGATCTCACTTTCACCCTCGCCACTGGCGATGTGGAATTTGTCGACTCTGCCAAGGAAACCATCGAAGGTATTCGGCTCATCAAACAAAATTTACCTGGTGTGATGACTTCGCTTGGCGTGAGCAACCTCTCGTTTGGACTCGCTCCGCAAGCCCGCCCTCCGTTGAATTCGGTCATGTTGTATTACTGCGTGCAAGCTGGCTTGGATATGGCAATCGTCAACGCCGCGCATGTCATGCCCTACGCGGAGATCAACACCGAAGAACGCAACCTGTGCGAAGACCTGATCTTCAATCGCCGCGCAGATGCGCTTCAACTTTTCATCGAACACTTTGAGAATGTCGCAGTTTCAGCTGAGTCCACGGTAGCCAATCCCACCGAAGGCATGACTCCCGAGCAAAGATTGCACTGGAAGATTCTCCATCGCCACAAAGACGGCGTCGAAGCGGATATTGATGAGATCATCCAACGCACTCCAGACGCAACACGCAACACGAAACACGAAATCGCTGTTCACACCTTAAACACCGTCCTCCTTCCCGCCATGAAAGAAGTCGGCGATAAATTCGGCGCGGGCGAATTGATTCTGCCTTTCGTACTTCAATCCGCTGAGACCATGAAGAAGACCGTCTCGCATCTTGAGAATTACCTTGAAAAAGTGGAAGGCGTCACCAAAGGCACGGTTGTGATTGCCACTGTCTACGGCGATGTACATGACATCGGCAAGAATCTTGTGAAAACCATTCTTGCCAACAATGGCTACACCGTGATTGACCTCGGCAAGCAAGTCCCAGCGGAAACGATCATCACCAAAGCTGTCGAAGCCAATGCCACCGCAATCGGATTATCCGCTTTGCTGGTATCCACGTCCAAACAGATGCCGCTGATCGTCAACGAAATGCACCGCCGCGGACACAAAATCCCAATCCTGATAGGCGGCGCAGCCATCAACCGCCGCTTTGGTCGCCGCATCCTCTTTGCCGAGGATGGTAACGCCTACGAGCCTGGCGTCTTCTATTGCAAGGATGCCTTCGAAGGTCTGGATACAATGGATCAGTTGATCGATCCCAACCGCAAGCCCGCCATGCTCGAACAAATGCACAAAGATGCAGACATGGAAATGGGCCGCGCGGCGAAAGAAGCCCCACGCCCCACGCAACACGTAACACGCTCCAACATTGTCCCCGCGCCAATCGCCCTTCCTGCCAAACTCGGTCAGCGGATCGTCAAAGACATGCCGCTGGAAATGGTTCTCAAACATCTCAACATCAACGAGTTGTATCGCCTTTCGTGGGGTGCAAAGAACACCCACGGCAAGGAATGGGAAAAACTCAAAGCTGATTTCGACGCCCGCTTGGCAAAGATGACCAAGGAAGCCCTCAAAGACGGCTGGCTCAAACCCCAAGCTGTGTACGGCTACTTCCCCTGTCAAGCTGACGGCGACGAGCTAATCATCTACGACCCCGCATCCGTTGACCCCATCCGCTTGTCCGCTTTGCGAAGCAATCCGCTCCCCTCGTTGACCCGTCTCACCTGCCCGCGCCAGCCCTATGACGACCACCTCGCGCTGTCAGATTATTTTGCATCCGTTGAATCCGGTCAAATGGACGTGGTCGCCTTTCAAGTGGTCACGGTTGGACTCGAAGCCACTGAAAAATTCGAGAAAATGCAAGCCGCCAACGATTACACCGAAGCCTACTTTACCCACGGACTCGCCGTCCAAACTGCCGAAGCGACTGCCAACTATTTGCACGAACATATCCGCCGCGAGTTGGGACTCGGCGAGGAGCAGGGCAAACGCTACTCGTGGGGCTACCCCGCGATTCCTGATTTGGAAGATCACTTCAAGGTCTTCAAGTTGCTTCCCGCTGTTGAATCCGAACTCGGCATGAGCCTTTCTACTTCGGGGCAACTCATTCCAGAGCAATCCACTGCCGCGATCATTCTCCACCACGCGCAGGCGAAATATTACAGCGTTGGAGAGTCACGCGTTGAGCAATTAATGAAATAAAATAGTCGAAAGTGATGTCTCAGAACGATCCTGTTTTCCGCTTTAGACTATTGATCCATCTGGCAGGCGCTGAATTTTTGTTGGCAGGCGCGGTCACTGCATTCCTTGCCGCAAGGCAGGGACATGCATCCACGCTTGCCATCTCAACGCTGGCTGCTTTTGCTGGTTTTCTGGTTTTCTTTGCCCCGGCTTTTCTAAAACGAAAAAGCGATCTTGAAAAAAGCGCACTGGATATTTTAAAGGGAATGGTCGGAAGATCATTCCCTTTTATCGTTCTGCTGTTGCTGACCGCATTTTTCCTTGTCGTAGCGCCGAGTGCAAGCGTCGCTATCGTACTATCCCCATTACTTGTATGCGCCTGGCTGATCGGAATAGAAATGCTTTTGTTGTTCGGCGAATCTCAGACGCATGAAAATGGAACAGACACGAGCCCGTCTACCGGCAAAGAGAAAATATTGGGCGTCGCGAGCGCGCTTCTTGCTTACGGATTTTTACTGCTCCCCTCGCGCATCCCAACTTGGTTCGACGGTTTCCCCTGGAACTCGCCAAGCGAGTTCATCCTTGCGGCGTTTATATTGCCATTAACTTTTATCATCGGTTGGAAAATTTTCGCCAAACGATTTTTTGTTTTCGCACTTCTATTTCTATTCGCCGTAAAATTTATTTTCTTCCTCATCCTCCCGCAGACCGGACTGGGAATTTATGCCTTTACCAGCGAAGAAACCGCCTCAGCGAACAAGTGGGAAAGGAGTTATTACACTTTTTCGACGCCACGCTACACACAAGTCATCAACCACTCATATTACGGATTGCGCGAATTCCCGATCGAATGGATCAACAATTATTTTGGGTTTGATAAGGATAAATTTTGGCTCGAACTGGAATTAAGCGGATACATAAATTTACAGCAGGATGAAAGGCTTGTATTTATCGCGCAGGGAGTAAAACAATCCCAGCTTGAGTTATTGGACTTAAGCGCCCAAAAAGCAGTCCCGCTTGTAGTTGTTGAACAAACCAAGGATGCAAATAGTAAATTGTATGAGTCCATTCCTGAATCTCAAGCAGTAAAAATTCGGGGCACGCTCCTATTCGACAACTTTGGACAAATGCGTCTGGAACCGATCCTCTTATACCCCGATGGTTCGACAAAGTCCCTTTTTGAATCCGCAAGAGTATGGACTTCATTG
>DYDH01000225.1 GCA_020717985.1 Herpetosiphon sp.
CACCCAATCAATGAAATCTGCATGGTTTTCACGAATCAAGCCAAGAAAAGCGCCGTTATATTTAAACCAGGTTTGATAATAGGCGAGCATTTCTTTTGTTTCGGGCGTGTTGGGGTCTGGTGGTTCGGCCATCTTCAAGCAGTATTCTGAAACCTGCTTTCCGTTTTCAAGGATCGCGCTCGTTTGGCTGTCCAGCGGAATGACTCCCTGCACCGCCGCTTGTGTCATATCGCTGCTCAACTCTGTGGTTGTGGATACGCCTCCCTTCCATTCTGTTTTTGAAAGCGGGTATGTCACATACGCTCCGTCCATGAGTGCGGCGGGATTATTCCCATAGGCGAAGGTGTAGCGCACCCAAACAGTCTCTGCTGTTGGCGGCCAGTCGGCAGGAAGAAGCGGGGATTCGATTTTCGTCCACGCTGTCATGTCAGGCCGTGTCGCGGTTTTCGGAAGCCTGGCGGCGAAATTGCACGCGCAAAGAAAGATTACCAACAGAACACTGCCTCCGATTACTTGCAGTGAGTCTTGCCAGATTCGAGTAGAAGAACTTCCTTTTTTGTGTACCATCAAGTTTTACTCCCATGTTAATATTTTCCTACATAGCAGACACTTCCACTCCCTTCGCTTCGGGGACTAAACAGGAATGTCGGAAAAATGTGAAACCTGTCGCACCGGCGACCCAAGGTGCAGGAATTGCAAATGCTATCGGTGTGTAAAATTCAATTTTGAAAGGCATTCCCAATGCGCTATGTGCCACGGGGCTGTTGTTTCTCCAGAATTACCAGCGCTATTCCGCCAAGAATTGCCATGGAAGCTATTACCAGCCGCATACTCAAGGGTTCGCCGAGGAAAACGATGCCGCCCAGGGCTGCAATGACCGGGACACTAAGTTGAACTGTGGCAGCATTCGTGGCTTTCAATCCAGGTAATGCTGTATACCAAATCGCATACCCTATTCCGGAAGCCAGCGCCCCTGATGCAATTGCATACCAGACCCCGGCCTTGTTTAACGATATACCATTACGCATCAATACGCTCATGGTTGCCGCAATCAGGGCGGCGCGCATGAAATTTCCTGACGTCACCGTGGTGGGATCGCCTGTACCCCTCCCACGTAAGGAATAGACGCCCCATGCAGTTCCCGCGCCCAACATCAATATGGAGCCATATAGCGGCGGCGCTGAGAGACCTGGCAGTAATAGTCCAACAAGTCCTCCGAACGCGAAAATAAGACCCACAAGTTGCTGTCCCAGCAGGCGTTCTCCTGACCAAGCGCCATATCCGATCATTGTTACCTGGACAGCGCCGAAAAGCAATAATGCGCCAGTTGCCGCAGGGAGGCTTATGTAGGCAAAAGAGAAACCCGCTGCGTAGGCGAATAACGCAAACGCTGACAGCCAGCTACCGCCGCCAGCTTGTGTGCCGCGACGTATTTTGACCACCAGCCAAAGCATCATCGCTCCGGAGATCAATCGAATTGTTGCGAAACTGGCAGCGTCAATCCCGGTATGTTTGAGAGCGATCCGGCATAGTAATGAATTACTTGCAAATGCAAGCATGACCAGCGAAGTCAGAAGGATTGTGCGCGCGTATGACATTAAAAGTTTTCCTGTGGACTCTGCCTAGGAGCAGGATTATGCCGCGATTGGACGCAATATAACCTCCCAAAATATTGGATGTGTTTTTAATGGGGTCAACCTTTGTCCGCGTTGGAGACGTCTTTGCCGCGCCAATACTCGACCATTCCCTGCCGACTGGCTAAGGTTGATATAAAAAAACTGGGATGCGGCGAGGAAAGGTTTGTGATATGAGTTCAGTGAACCAACTTGACAGGATTTAAATGGGAGATTTTTCCTCGGACGCCTGTTCCAATTTCTGCTGGATGACCTTCATCAGGTCTTCGCGTCTTTTCAACATCTCGCGGTATCCCAACCGATCTGTATCCGCGATCTCCATCCTAAGATCAGATTTTTCATTTTCCAGAATATCCATCAGTAATTCTTGTTCTTCTTTTGTTAACATAAGCTGAATCATGGGATATCTCCTTTCCTTGGCAATTACCAATTCGAAAAGGGCGTTGAGCCTAATGTTACTGAATATCATGCCCACTTATATTGTATAACTATTTTGGGCTTTAGGCACAGGTTCTTGATGGACTTTGCCTGGGAGCATAACTGAGTAGAGTCCAAGATACCCAAAGGGCAGGGCGGCTTTATTAACCTCCCAGCCATTTGGGTAATTTTTTGGGCGGCGGCGGTGGATTGATGATGTCGATCGCTTTCTGGACTTCCTCATAAAATTTCTGTGCGGCTAATTCTGTTCCCATCCCAACATATCCCCGAACATGGCTTTTGGAGTTTCCGATAAACCCGGAGATTTCCAAACCGGTATCTGGTGCGAATATGGACGCATAAGTTCTGACTTGAATTTCTTTCAGATTGGCCGCGTTCAACACAGTGCCAGATTGATCTCCTTTTTTCACCCAGATCAGCCACTGGGATGTAAGAATCATTCCCGTATGGATTGTTGCTTCCTCTGGGCCTTTTAACAGGGAAGTAAGTCTGCCGAAAATTTTCTTCTCAGAAATGGTTTCACAACACATCAGGGTTTCGGTGTCCAGGCTGCCCAACTGATGTTCCTGGAAGTAGCTCCGAATAGCCTGGCGTAGTTCGGGATGTAATTGACTCACGGAGCATTCACGTGTAGTGCGGTTATAGTCGCTCATATTTTTCTCTTTTCAAGTGTGATGGCATGTAGTGTCTTGTTGCCAATATTACCGCAGAGTTCCACAAATGCGATAAAAAATTATCTGCGAAATCCTGCTTATATTTTATGGATTACATTTGTGTAAAAAACACAGGCGTCAAGGATCTGATCCACTTTGCAATTTTCATTTCGCATATGAGCCAGTTTATACTCTCCAGGGCCAAAGCCAATGGTCGGTATGCCCATGCTTACCGGGGTTACTGCATTGGTGCTGAAGTCCCAAAAATCATATTCGGTGGGTTCATTTCCAAAACTTTCAGCGTATGCGGCAATACAAGCCTTTGAAAGTTCATGGTTCAGGTCGATCTTCCATGCAAGATGAAACGGCTCATATTTAATTTCCATTCCTGTCCAGCTTTTTCTGTGAAGCGTTCCCACTTCCCAGGTCGCATTCCTGCCTTTTATGAGTTGTCCCATTTCCTGTTTGATGGCGTCTTCTGTTTCGCCCGGGACCATTCTCCTATCCAGATACACTTCGCACTCCGAAGGGACGGCGTTCAAGGATGCGCTGACACTCGAAATCCTCGACATGACCAGTGTTCCCCGTGCCCCGTCTTTTTTCATGAGTTCAAGGTTGACCTGTTCAACGCGCCGGATGATCTCTGCCATTTCATAAATCGCATTAATTCCCTTTTCAGGCGCCGAACCATGCGCGGAAACGCCATGCGTTTTTATGGATATTTGCGCCTTGCCCTTATGTCCCAGTGTGATCTTATTGTTGGACGGCTCGCAGATCACCACATAATTCGGCTTGAAATTAAGTTCCTTGAATAAGTGTTTCAGGTTTTCCCCGTCGCAATCCTCTTCGAACACAGTGCATGATACATAAATCGTCTTGCCGGAAGTGAAGCCCGATCTCTTTGCAATTGCGCCCGCGTAAATGGATGCGGCTACGCTTGATTTCATATCCACAGAGCCCCTGCCATGCAGACGCCCATCCGCAATGTCTCCGCTGAACGGTGGGATGTTCCATTCTGCTTCATCTTTTACTTCAACTGTATCAACATGTGAGTCGAACATGAGCGACTTTTCGCCATTGCCAATTCTTCCAAGCAGATTTCCCATGGAGTCAATGGTCACTTCATCATATCCAAGAGAAATCATTTTCTTCTCGATGAATTTTATGATTTCACCCTCCTGCCCGGAAAGGCTTTTTATTCTGACCAGACTTTGAGTAAATTCAACAAGTTCCTTTTTTAATTCCGGCGTAAGTAAATCTGACGAATCCATGATTTCCTCTTTTGTCTATAGCGGATTTATATATTTGGTAGTGGTCAAAACATAAGTGATGGATGAATTTGATATCCTCTGTGCCTGTCTGTCAAAAGTCATTTTTAACGCGAATGGCGCGAATTAGGCTAATTTCGCGAATGCTTTTTGTTTTTCGCGTCATTCGCTCCATTTGCGTAATTCGCGTTAAGTTTTTTCACTTCAACTTAACCACGACCAATAATTCTCATCGGGGAGTGGAGACTTTGGGGCTACGGCATGACCGTATTTTGCGCACAACGGAAGCCCACGTAGTCCGTGCCGCCTTCGGGGATATACCAACTGCGGTCGGCGGTGCGAACGCTGTCAGCATTGCCGTACCATGATCCACCCCGCAAGGCGCGGAAAAAGCCCTCAACCGGTCCCGTTGGGTTGTCGAGCGGAGACGTATTGTAATATGTCTCGTCATACCAGTCATTGACCCATTCCGCGAGGTTGCCGGCCATATCCAAAGCGCCGTACATGCTGGCGCCTGCGGGGTAACTTCCCACTGGCGCAACATTTTCGTAACCGTCATTCACGTTGACATCTCCCCAACTTAGGTGGGATTTCACGTCGGCGAAGTTCACCAGATCACCAGCGGGATTCTGGTTTCCCCAGGGATAGGTGCGCTCGTCGGGACTGCGTGCGGACTTCTCCCATTCCGCCTCGGTTGGCAGGCGGCTCCCCACCCAGGAGCAATAGGCTGACGCCTCTTCCCATGTGACATTCTGCACCGGGTATTGCCCGGACCTGGACGGGGCGAAACTTGCGTACATCGTAAAGGTCACTTCGGTCTGGTCTATCCAAAAAGCATCCAGATAGACATCATGCACCGGCTGTTCGTCCGATTCACCGAGGTTGCTTCCCATGGTGAAAGCGCCTTTTGGCACATAGACCATTGCCATTCCATCCTTTGGACGCAACCAGGTAGAGCCAATATCACCTTCCGGAGTGATGGTTGGGAGCGGAGTTTCGCTTGGAATTGGGGTTTCTGTGGGGAGGGGAGTTTTGCTTGGGATCGGAGTTTCAGTGGGAGGCAGCAGAGTTGGCGTAGGGATCATCGGCTCTGTTTTGATGCAGGCTGCCAGGAGTAGCACGGTTAGAAAATATAGAATGGATGGTTTCATATTCATGCGTAGCGTTCCTTTTCGTTGAACAATAACAAGGTTTACCTTGGATTATTTCTCTTCACAATAGTTTGATAGTCCGCCTGTTGCCCAAAGGTTCGCGTTGACCGCAAGTGGGCGGGCATGGACTCTGCCTGTTATTTTATTGTTTCCAGCCTAAAGACTGGATACTTTGACGCTATTTTTTCGAACTCTGAAATCGGCGCATCCTTGCTTACGGATACATGCGGACGCGCTCCTGGCGCAAGTTGTAAATATGCCTTCAAGATTGGCGCCCTCTGGCTGACATCCACTTCTTGCAGGAGAACTTGCTCGCTAATCCCGTGTCGAAGCCGTGCTTTTCCACCCGCCGCCTGAATATTTCGCACCCAGTTTGTTTCCTCTCCCAACATGGAAACCAGATATCTCTCTCTGTTCATTATGGTCATTGCAAGTGGAAAACTCGTCATTATTCCTGATTTTCTTCCCACCACTTCCAGGGTGACAAGCCAGTTGGGAAATATTCCCAGCGAGTGAATTGTTGCCCAACCTCTATTTAGTATTTTGGCTAATAGATTCGGGCGTCCTTCGCGATACATCCATCTTTTTAAAGCCACTTTTTTCTCCATGATAATTGAAATCGCCAACCCTTCCCGCCAGCGGACCGTGCGTCTTGACTGGCTGGAATTGCGCTTATCAGGTGCCGCCTGATTTTTCGCTGCCAAGAAACTCTTGAAGCCCTTGTACAATTTGTCCAAGCGCCTTCAAAGTCCTGGGAATGCTTTCAGGGATTTCGAGCCCGTGATCCGCACCTTCAATAATTACAGCGCGTCCGCTTGTGACGCTTACAAGGTGTTCCAGCATTTCTGGTTTGTAATATTTATCCGCAGTTCCAATGATGAAAAGCGAATGCGGATGGATTTGTTCTATTCGGGAGTAAAGCCATTCAATTGTTATTGGCAGAGTTGACCATACGCAGTTTGCCTTCTGAAAACGCTCGTTTGCCAAAAGGAGTCCCATTGCCTTTGTCCCAAGGGATTTTCCAACCAGGGTAATTTTGGTGTATGGCCGAAAAGCCAGACAGGCATTGCAAACCGCAAATGCATCCTCTGAAATCTGTTGATCCTGCTCGCTTTCGGGTTGATTAAAGTAATCGGTTTGATAATAGGCATATTCCACCCTGAGCAAATCCGCTCCCTGCTCGCGCAAAATGCGACCCGCGTAATGCAGGTCAGCCATATCTGCGGAGTGACGATAGCCGGGCAGAATGATGCCCAAGTGTTCCGTTGGGTTTGGTTGGGATATAAATGTGTTGGGGACTTTCCGGTTTTTATAACCAGGGACATCCAATGTTTTCAGCTCCATCATGTACGTCCTTTGATCAAATGCCCAATCCTTCCAACAGATTTTTCATTATTAGTATTTCCACTTTGTATTGGTTAACTGATCGCTCTATTTGAATTGCATCAAACGGTCACATTGCCAATCATCGTCTACTTTTTTGCATTGGATTTCTATCTGTTTTTCTTCCCATTCGCCTTTTATTATAAGGTCAACTGTAATACGTACAGTGGCTAATGCGCCATCATTATTGATTGTTTGAAAGTTTTCATGCCTGTATGGAGTTCTAATATTCCCTGCCCATTCCAGGAAATTAATCCTTGCTGCCGCTTCAGGACCGTCCAGCGATGAGCAACTGGCACTCAAAGTGGCGAATAATAATATAACTGCCAATATTCTCCAGTTTATTTTCATTTCCTTACGCCTCCAGAAAAAATCAATATCTACTTACTTGTTCCTGTAGATAGAGGTACCATTCAATAGTTCGCCTTGACAATTGAAGAGCGGTTGGCTGTGCTTTGGCAGGTCTCGACATGGTGAGCCGCAAAGCGAGCCTCGAACCGTCAACCACCAGCTCGACAACCAATCCTAGGCAGGCGTGGACTCTGCATAGGGATGATTACCTGGCTTTCCAATTAGCAATAGTGATACCAAGAATTGCCAAAAGCATTAGACCAGATAAGCCTAACAACAGGAAGGAAA
>DYDH01000226.1 GCA_020717985.1 Herpetosiphon sp.
CGCAATGAGAGTTTTCATAATAACGTTCCCTACCAGTCCAAATCTTTCTCGTAATTCCATCTAATCAACATTTCGCCCGCGACTTCCTTGAAAACGGTTTTATCTTTTGCAGTGAACAACCGTGTCCAGTTGCCAGCCTGTCCCTTGGGGAGGAAAGATGCGATGCCTTCGTTGCGCTTCGACTGCCATTCTTCATCTGGGTTGGATGACATTTCATCGCGCAAAGTTTTATCGAGAGAGGGGTCAATGTTTTTTACGCCAAGGAATTTCCAGAACCTGCTCATTTCATCGAAAGGATGTACCAGCAGGTCTTCGTAGCGCAAGTCGAAATAATTTTCGCCGAAGAGACGTCGTCCTTCGTCTTCGGTCTCTGTCAGGTTTTTCACCCAACCCTGTGCCACGCGGCGGATGAAGGTTTCGGTGAAAATGGATCGGGTGCCATCTGAAAAGGGAGCAGAATCAACTTTCAGGTCGGCGATGATGCGTTTATCTTCCGAGTTCAGGAACTTCGATTCCTCCACAAAATTTCGGAAGCGTTCCGAGACCAGCACATCCCGCCCATCGCGGACAATGTTAATTAATTTCGCGTCGGGGTAAACAGCGTGCATATCACGCACGGCCTGACCGTGAATCGTGGACGAAGGACTCTTATCCCCGACAATCATTTTGCCTTCGCGGGCGGCGTCACGTTCCATGATGAAATCTGCGGTGGCGCGTAACACAAGCGGAGAAAGGTCGCGTCCCTGATTCCAACGGTTGGATTTGCGCGTCAGCCATTCCTCGGCTTCAGGCGTGTTGACGAGCGACTTGAGCAACGGCTGGCGCGTGAAGAAGTGCGCTTGATAATTGCAATACACTTCGGGGTGCAGACGGGCAAGGCGCGTGAGAAGCGTGGTACCGGAACGAGCATGACCAAAGATGAAGAATTTATCACGCGGGAAGAACATCCGCGCATCGGCAACTTCCTCAACTGTGATGGCGGGAATGGGATTGCGGGTTTTCTTTTTTGGGTCGCCGCGCAAAAGGATTTTGGCGGCAGGTTTGAGACGGCTGAAAAATGACATGATTCTCCTATCACCTTGATTTTACTGGAAATAAGAGGATATGCGTTATGCGATTTTGTAGAAAAATAAGATGTTATCATTCACCATTAAGATGAGAAGCCAAAAGGAGAGACAATGAAAACTGTTTACACCTTTGTCCCATCACGAGAACATGAATATCCCAACCATCCCGAAAAACCGGGGAGGCTGGATATACTGGACCCCCTGCTCGACTCTTTAAACGCGGAAAAAATCGAAGCAACGCCAGCAACGCATGAGCAGGTTGCTCGTGTACATCAGCCGCAGTTGATCAAAGCCATCGAAGAGGTTTGCAAACAAGGGGCGGGCATCATTGACCATGCGCCGACTTACGTGACGCAGACATCGTATCAAGATGCGCTGCTTGCTGCGGGCGGCGCGATTGCCTGCACGCGCGCGGTTTTGAATGGCGATGCAAAGAACGCCTTCGCCATTGTCCGCCCGCCGGGGCATCATGCCGAGCCTGACCGTCCGATGGGATTCTGCATCTTCAACAATATCGCGATTGCGGCGCGTGAAGCATTGGCAACGGGAATGGAACGTGTGATGGTCATTGACTACGACGCGCATCACGGCAACGGCACACAAGCCGCGTGTATGGATGATGAACGCTTCGGATTTATCTCGACTCATCAATGGGGAATTTATCCCGGCACAGGCTGGATTAGTGACGCGCCTCATGCCAAGGGACGGCTGGTCAACGTCCCGTTGAATCAGTTTGCAGGCGACGAAGTTTTTGCGCGCGCGGCTGATGACATCTTCAAGCCTGTGGTGGAGAAGTTCCGCCCGCAGATGTTATTTATCTCCGCTGGGTTTGACGCGCATTGGAATGATCCGCTCACTTCGCTGGGATTATCCACGCGGGGATTTTTCAACATTTCCAAAAAACTGGTTGAGCTTGCAGATAAACACTGCCAGGGAAAGATCGTCTTTGTGTTGGAAGGCGGCTACGACCCGCGCAATGTCGCCAACGGGGCATCTGCTGTCTTCGACGCATTGACCCACTCAACAGTTGGAAAAGATGCGGGCGATCCATCGCCTCATCAGGAACCAGATTACGAGTCACGCATAGCTGAAATCCGCAAGTGGCATGGAATAAAGTCATAGGAAAATCGGGTGACAGATAAATTTCATTTTAGAAGTACACTTTCTGTCTCAAAAAGTCAAAGGAGAATTGCATGAAAAAAAAGTTTTTGTTTATTGTTACGATTGGCATATTGGTCATGGCTTGTAATTTTTTGATCCCCACACAAACGCCAACACAGGAAACCACAGATATACCGGTAACCGAAGCGCCTTCAGAAAACGAAATCACAGCCAAGCTTGAAGAGTTGGGCGGTGCGGCTTGTGAAGAAAACCCGGATTTTACATGTGTCACCATCCAGGTTCCATTAAATCATTTTGATGCCGCAAACACAGAGACACTGGATGTCGTCTTTGCCGTTTCACCCGCCACAGGCGAACGGTACGGCATGTTCATTCAAGCCTTCCCAGGCGGACCTGGCGGCGAAGGCGTAAGCACTGGCGGCTTGAGTTGGTTCGCAGATACGATCCTTGAACATTATGATATTGTGTATTTTGACCAGCGTGGTATTGGCTTATCCAACCCGTTATCATGTCCCAAAGCATACGAAGCCAATTTCATGGAATATGTAAATGCGTCGGACAAGGCTGGACAGGAAGGTTACGACACACCGGAAGAACAACAACAGGCCATTGATAACGCCCGCACATACGCGAAAAAATGTGTTACCGAGATGGGCATCGAACCCGCCAAACTTGCATTCTTCGGCACCAACCAGGTTGCCGAAGATATTGAATCATTCCGTGCCGCCATTGGCGATGATAAATTTATGTTGTACGGCGTCAGCTACGGCACCGCCGTCGCACAGACCTACGCCGCCGCACACCCTGACCATCTTTCAGGTTTGGTTCTTGACGGCACACTTGATCTGACTTTGAATGGCGAAAATGGCTCGATTTCGCAGGAAAAGGCGTTTGATAAAGTTTTGGTCGCCGCGCTTGAAGCGTGCAATGCAGATGAGCTATGCGCCGCCGATATGGGCGGAGATGCCGTGGCTGTTTATGACAAACTTGCCAAACAGATTTCAGAGAAACCGCTCACTTATGAATTCCCTTTGCCTTCCGGCGAAAAAGTAACGCGCACGTTTACGTTCAATCAGTGGGAATATAATGCCGCCTATCAATTGTATTCTCCCAAAGGAAGGATGTTATACCTGCGCGCGTTAGCCGCGACCAATCAAGGGGATATTATTCCAATGGCGCGCCTCACTTATCAAAATCTGACAGTTGATCCTGCCACCCTTGAATATCTCGGCGATGACACATTCTCCGACACCATGTTCCTGAGTGTCCTATGCACAGACGACTCTTTCTTCTCCGGCACACAGGAAGAAAAGATCGCGAAGACCATCGCCGCAGGGCAGGCATCCAACGGCACTGTGCCACGGATCGATGGCAGTGTCTACACCGGGCTGAGCTGCGCATTCTGGCCCAGTTCGCCGAAGGACGTTGTCACAACAAAACCATTGGTTGCCGAAGGCGTTCCAACCTTTGTTTTGAATGCAACTTTAGACCCGGCCACGCCATTTGAAGAAGGCAAGGCTGTCTATGAGAAGCTGGCAAATGGGTACCATATTTACGTTAACGGCGGACAACACTCCATTTATGGACTGGGGTATGACTGCCCGGATAAATACATTACAGACTTCATGGTGGACGGCAAACTTCCTGAAAAGCGGGAAGTCGTCTGTGAAGATTGGGGCGCAAATATTGTAACCCGCACCTACGAGCCTCTCATTGCAACAGACGCGGGCGCTTATACAAATGCACTTAAAACTTTTTCAGCAATTGACAACGAAATTCAACTTCAACCGGAATATCTAAACAGTTCATTTACCGAAGATGTGTCTGTGACCTGTCCTTTCGGCGGCTCGTTCACCTTCGGTCCCGGCGATGCGGGTGAAGCCTATACATTTGAAAATTGCGCCTACACTCAGGGATTTATACTCAATGGCAGCGGAAGCTATGATTACAATAAAGGGATTATCACCTATGATACACAAGTCACCGGCGTAAAGGATGGCAGCCTTGTCTACACCCACAACCTTGCCGATGGCACAAGTTCCGTCAGCGGTGAATATGGCGGCGAAGCGATAAATCTTTCGCAGTAAACGCAGTTTGAATCAAGATCAAGCCTTCGAGGAAACCCGGGGGCTTTTTTGGTTGCAGAAAAATTACGCTCTTCATTTCATTGTAAAATTGTTGTACACTCGTGAATAACCAAGGAGCACAAGATGGAGAAAAACGAAAACAAAAAATTTGTGGAACTCGAATGGGTATGTCCCAACTGCGACAGCCGGAATAAAGGCTCGAAGAAAACCTGCGAGAACTGCGGCGCTCCCCAGCCGGACAATGTCAAATTCCAACGCGCGGCAGATGAGAAAATCGTCACCGACGAAAAATCATTGGCGGCCGCCAAAGCCGGCGCGGACATCCACTGCGGATTTTGCGGCACGCGCAATCCCGGCAATGCGGTCACCTGTTCACAATGCGGCGGTGATCTAAAGGAAGGCAAGGCGCGCCAGTCGGGACAGGTTTTACAAGCAGCCGCGCCTATGCCGAAAGCGATTAACTGCACGAATTGCGGCGCCGAAAACCCGGGCAATGCGCGCACATGCGTGAAATGTGGTTCGCCTTTACCACGAGCAGCGACGGTTGCGGCTTCACAATCCGCGCCTGTACCAGCGCAAGCAAAAAATGCGCCAAAGAAAAAAGTAAACCAGTGGATGCTTGCAGGCATCGGCGCATTCTTTTTGATTTGCTGTATAGCGGCTGTTCTGCTCTTTGCCGTCCCATCCAAATCCGTTAAAGGGACAGTGACCGACTTGCAATGGCAAACCTCCGTGCCTGTGCAGGAAATCCAAGCCGTGAATTATTCCAACAAAAGCGGAAGCGCCCCATCAGACGCTTACAACGTTTCATGCCGCACAGACAGTCAGGAAGTGTGCCAAGACAAAACAGTTGACCAGGGCAACGGCTTTGCTGAAGTGGTCACGGAATGTCACACCGAAAGCGAGCAATACTGCGATTACACAGTGGACGAATGGACAACCATTCAAACCTACACTTTGGACGGCAACGATAATTTCCCTGTCTACGATAACCCCAGCCTGACCAGCAACCAACGCACAGGTTCGTCCGCGGAAACTTTGACCGTGACCTTTAGTGTGCCCAATGGACAGGAAACCTATTCACCGGGATCAGTCACTGAGTTCCAGCAATTTGAAATTGGAAGTGTGTGGACATTGAAGATGAACGCAGTGGGCGGTGTGATGGGTGTAGAGAAGTGAGGGGAGTGAGCAATGAGTGATAAGTGATGAGTAAAAAGGCTCCTGATCCAGTCGGGAGCTTTTTACTTCTCATTTCTCATTTCTTGTTTCTCCCTTCCCTCCTTCTCACTTCTCATTCCTCATTTTCCACTTCCCAATCGGTTTATAATTCCTTTTATGTCTTTCAGCGAACTCTTAACAACCTTTGCCAATAACCTGCTCCCCATTTTTCTGGTGAGCGGAGCGGGGTTTTTGCTTGGCAAATTCCTCACCGTGGATTCGCGTTCGCTGGGACGCGTGGTCTTTTATGTATTTAGTCCATTGCTTGTTTTTGACCTGATGATAAAAAGCACCTTGAATTTACAGCAGGCTTTTACAACCGTCGCATTTACAGCTTCGGTTATTACGGTGATGGGATTGATCGCCTTCCTGCTCGGCAAGTTATTCCGATTGGAGAGACCGTACCTGCTGGCGGTTATTCTCACAGTGGCATTCGGCAATACAGGCAACTATGGATTGCCGCTGGTCAAGTTTGCTTTTGGAGATAACGCGCTGGCAGTGGCATCCCTGTTCTATGTGACCACCACCATTCTATTCAACACGGTCGGCGTAGTGATCGCGTCCCTTGGTCACATGGATTTGAAATCTGCCCTGCTTGGGTTATTCAAATTGCCAATCATCTACGGTGTGACCCTGGCGCTTCTTATAAAAGGTATTGGAATTCAACTTCCCTTGCCTGTTTCACGTACAATTGAGATTGCCGCGAACGGAGCGATTCCTGTGATGTTGATCCTGCTCGGTTTGGAATTGACCCGCATCCAATGGTCGCATAACTTCCGCGCCCTGGGACTGGGTGTGTTGACCAAACTTTTAATCGCCCCGCTGGTTGGGCTGTTGCTTGCAAGCCTGTTCGGATTGCAGCACACGGCGCGTCAGGGAAGTGTATTGGAAGCCTCAATGCCCGCGGCGGTGGCAACAACCGTTGTCGCAACTGAATATAAACTGGAGCCGTCGCTTGTCACGGCAATTGTATTTTTGGGCACGGTGTTGAGTCCGCTGACACTGACGCCGTTGATCGTTTATTTGGCGAGGTAATGAAATGTCGAATCCGCGCAAGTTGGTTTTCAGGGTAGTTACGATCCTCTTGATGGTCATATCCATTCCATTGAGCACAAATCAGGCTCAGGGGCAGAGTGAGATCGCGGTGGAAAATGCCACGGTGGCTGTCAGCTTTGGGCAGACGATCACATTCTCAGCAAAGATCAAAGCCCCGATCCCCATCAAACAGGTCTCGCTTCTTTTTCGCGGCGTCAACGAAAGTGTGACACGCGTGGAAACCGTACAACTGGCTGAGGACGGTTCGATGAGTTTCACCTACGATGTTTCGCAGAATGTATTCCCGCCTTTTGGCTCGATCGTATTTTGGTTCCAAGCCACACTCGCAGATGACCAAACTTATACGAGCGCGCCGATCACTTTCCCCTACAACGATAATCGTTTCCCATGGCGCGACACAACCAGAAGCAGCGTAACGGTACATTGGTACGCGGGCGACGACGCCTTCGGCGCTGCCGCATTGGATGCCGCAGACGCAGGGATGCTGGCAATGAGCGAATTCATTCCAATCTCGCTCACTGAACCTGTCAACATTTATATTTATTCCAATATTTCCGACCTGCAAAACACATTAATGCTGGGCGGTGAAGAGTGGGTCGGCGGACATGCCAACCCGGGGCTGGGGGTTGTGCTGGTTGCGATTGCGCCTGGAGAGAGGCAATCCATTGAAAT
>DYDH01000227.1:0-1788 GCA_020717985.1 Herpetosiphon sp.
AGTCGATTCATCGTTCCACTCGAACAGGTCGCCTTCCTTGATCTTGATCTCTTTCCACATGTCAGAACCGGAGAACACATCGGCATATTTGGACTTGAACATCTCAGATTTGACATTCGCCTCAACCGCTTCGCTGACTTCCTGTTGGCTGGGCCACAGATCCTTGAGATATACAGGCTGATTGTTTTGGTCTGTGCCAAGCGGTTCGTTGATTAAGTCAATGTCCACCGTGCCGGCGAGCGCATACGCCACCACCAACGGAGGCGACGCCAGATAATTTGCCTTTACCAATGGATGCACACGGCCTTCAAAATTGCGATTGCCAGAGATGACCGCTGACGCAACCAGATCGCCAGAAGTGACAGCCTTGGCAACTTCACCGGGCAACGGACCCGAATTACCGATGCAGGTCGTACAGCCATAGGCGACCACATTGAAACCAAGTTTGGAAAGCGGTTCGAGCAAGCCTGCGCTCTTAAGATATTCGGTCACAACTAATGAGCCGGGCGCAAGCGATGTCTTCACATACGGCTTGACGTTCAAGCCTTTTTCAACTGCTTTCTTTGCCACAAGTCCCGCCGCGATCAACACGGAAGGATTGGATGTATTCGTGCAGGAAGTGATGGCTGCAATCACCACCGCGCCATGCTTCATCTTCTGAGCGCCGCCGTTCGTGCCGAATATCGCTTCGCGATTCAGCGCATCGCCAGAAAGTTCGTAGCCGCGTTCTTTGATCGGGGCGGATAATGCCTTTCGGAATGTATCCTGCATATCGGTTAGAGCCACGCGGTCTTGTGGTCGCTTGGGTCCAGCCAGAGATGGCACAACACTGGCGAGATCGAGTTCGAGGGTGTCGGTGAATTCGGGTTCGGGGGAATTTGCTTCGCGGAAGAGTCCCTGCGCGCGCATGTAGGCTTCGGTGCGAGCCACTACTTCTTCGGAGCGACCCGTCAAACGCATGTAGCGCAACGTCTCTTCGTCCACAGGGAAATAGCCCATCGTCGCGCCATATTCGGGAGCCATGTTCGCAATCGTCGCGCGATCCGTCAGCGACATATTATTGAGTCCTTCACCGAAGAACTCGACGAATTTATCCACCACGCCTTTCTTGCGCAACATTTGAGTCACGGTGAGGACGAGGTCGGTGGCGGTGACGCCTTCGTTAAGTTTGCCAAACAATCTGAAACCGATCACATCAGGCAGAAGCATATCCATCGGCTGACCGAGCATCACGGCTTCGGCTTCGATGCCGCCCACGCCCCAGCCCACAACGCCCAGACCGTTGATCATGGTGGTGTGCGAATCGGTACCTACAACAGTGTCGGGGAAGGAGAGGACATCCTTGCCATCCACTTTTGTCATCACAACTTCGGCGAGATTTTCAAGATTCACTTGATGCACAATACCCGTCATCGGCGGCACAACGCGGAAGTTGCTGAATGCTTTTTGTCCCCATTTCAAAAATTCGTAGCGTTCGCGGTTGCGCTGGAACTCAACTTCGGCATTGCGGTTGAACGCATCGGCTGAGGCGAAGAAATCCACCTGCGCCGAGTGGTCAATGACCAAATCCACAGGCACCAGCGGATTGATCTTCTTCGGGTCGCCGCCCAAACGGGCAACGGCGGCACGCATCGCGGCCAAGTCAACGACAGCGGGTACGCCCGTGAAATCCTGCATGACAACACGCGCCGGCAGGAAGGGAATTCCAGGGCGCGCGCCTTTCGGCGTCCACGCGGCGATGTTCTTTACATCAGCCTGTGTGATTTCGTTGTCATTGCATTGGCGGAG
>DYDH01000227.1:2117-7136 GCA_020717985.1 Herpetosiphon sp.
CTTCATTTCCTGCTTAAGCGAATTAACCAATTTTATCTTTTCATCATCATTTAGGAAAGACGCCTGCGCCGCGCGCAATATACTTTGCTTGAGCACATTCACCGGCATCTTCAATTGTTCGCATACATGCTGATATTCGTGTGAGAGCGTAATGCGCGAAACACTCGGGTCGTCGGTGTTGATCGTTACATTCAAACCCGCCGCCATCATGCGCGGCAAAGGATGCGACGGCAGCGACCTGACCACCCCCGACTGATAATTGCTCGTCACGCATACTTCAAAGACCGTGCCGCATTCCTTCGCGAGCGTCACAACATTTTCATCTTCCATCACGCGCACGCCATGTCCGATCCGCTCGGCGCCGAGGTTTAGAATCGCATCGCGCACGTTCTCCGCGGGACCCCACTCACCCGCATGAATGGTCACATGCAAGCCGGTCTGTTTTGCTTCCTTGAATATTCCATGGAACGCATCAGACTTAAACTCAGCTTCATTGCCAGCCAGGTCCATACCGGTAAGTCCATCTTTGATATGTTCCATTGCCAGCCACGCCACCTGCTCGGCAAGTTCGGGGCTTTCATGGCGATTCACAGATGCGATCAACCCCACCTTTACGCCATATTTCCTTGCGGCATCCTGCGCGCTCTTCACCACCCATTCCATCACATCATGCAAGGGAAACCTCTCGGCGCGGCTCAAAGCCACGGGTGTGAAACGCAGTTCAAGGTAACGGATGTTATCCTTTGCCGCATCCTCCACCGCCTCGCGCGTTACGCGATCAATCACATCGGGAGATTTATAAAATAGACGTAATGTTTTGAATTTATCGAGGAAATTTGTAAAGGTTTGCGGATCCTTGTCCTGCACCTGCACCAGTCCGCTCAAATTGAACATGCTGACGGGAACCGTCACGCCATGCTGTCGCGCAATATCCAGCATGGTCGTCAGACGCAGAGACCCTTCCAAATGGCGGTGTAATTCCACCTTTGGCAGGGAAAAATATTGATTCAACGGGGTGGTTTCGTCGCGTAACAATCTGCCTCTTTAGTGGCGCTTCCTCTTCTTCTTGCTGCCAGACATACCACCGATCTCCACTTGTGACTGTGCATCGCTCGGCGCAACAACATCGCTTTCAGAAGTTTCAATCGGCGTGATTTCCACGCGCCGCGGTCTTGCCGCAAACGCGCGCCCGATGACCAGTCCGCGCACATCTTCAAGCAACTGCTGGAACATTTCCGATGCGCGTCCTTTGTATTGTACCAGCGGGTCACGTTGAGCGTAAGCCTCAAGGCCGATGGAGATACGCAATGCCTCAACCTTCGTTAAATACTCGACCCATAACTCGCTGAATGCGCTTAATAACAATCCTCGATGGACTTCATTAAGGACATATTTACCAATCGACTCAACCAACAGCGCGCGGTCTGACTCGCTGACAGTTGATGCTGCTTCGTTGAGCCGACTCTCGCCGAAAGCGATTCGCGCCGCGGGGCCAAAGTCCGCAAGTTTGGTCGCGTTTTGACTTAAGCGGGCAAACTCAGACTGTCCCCAGGTGGCGCGCAAAATCTCCTCGGCTGTTTTAAGATGATCCATTACATCTTCATTTATGTCCTGCGCCTCGCGGCCATCGAGCAATTGCGCGGCAAGGAAGACAAAAGTAAAGCGCATGAAACCCTGTCTGACCTGTTTGTGCGTTTTCTGATCAAATGTGGCGCGCGTGCCATGTGAAAGGGTTAACAACAAACGTAACTTCGCGGCATCAGTATCCACAGGTTCACGCTGCAGAAAAGTATCAATATCCCGTTCGATCTGCGCATTGAGGCGCTCGAGTTTGTGTGCGAGACCATCGCGCGCGGTCTGCATAATTACGTCTGTAAGTTCGTCCCAATCCAAAGGCAGGGGAGTTTGCCATGACAACTGTTCACCGACACGGTTTTGGATTGCGCCGATCAAACGCGTGGCATTGAGCGCGGTCAATTGCGCCGCGACCATATCCTGAATATCTTCCTTGATTGAATCGGGGTCTTCGCCCAGGGCGCGCATCAATTCATTGTTAAGTTTCAATGGCAAATGGACAAGCGTGCTGATCTCTTCAAGTATCTTCTGCGGACGCGGCGCGTCTTCCCTATCCCGCAGACCTTCAAAGAAGGCATCGAGCGCGTCGTCCCGTTCAGATGTCTGCGCTTCAAAAGTTTCGCGTGTTTTTTCTACAAGCGATTCGATTGCGCGCAGGTTGTGCGCTCCTTCCGCTTCGATTGCGCGGGAGATGACGTTTAACGTTAAACGTTTAATGTTTTCTTCATCACCTTTAATTTGATCGAGGATTAACTTGAACCCATAGGATGGGAATAGTCCATCTTGCGACTCAAACGCGGGCTGCACCTGATCGAGCCATGCAATCAGTTTCCACGGACCTTCTTCGTCAGCCAGTCCGATCTCGATGCGTTTGGTTACTTCGTTCTGGAGCATATCCGCCACATCTTCGCTCAGGTCTTCCTTCACAAAAATGCGGTCACGCTGACTATAAATTTGCGTGCGTTGTTTATTCAACACATCGTCATATTCAAGCAAATGCTTGCGGACGTCAAAGTTTGCACCTTCCACACGGGTCTGCGAGCTTTCGATGATGTTACTGACAAGGCGCACTTCCAGTGGAAGCGAGTCATCCACTTTGAGGCGTTCCATCAGTCCGCTGACCTGGTCGCCGCCAAAGAGGCGCATCAAGTCATCCTGCAGGGAAAGATAAAAGCGCGAAGAACCAGGGTCACCCTGACGGGCGGCGCGTCCGCGCAACTGGTTGTCAATACGGCGCGCTTCATGCCGCTCCGAGCCAACAACGTGCAAGCCGCCAAGTTCCTTTACGCTTTCCATATCGTCAAAATATTGCAGGAAGAGTTTTACCTCGGCGTCGTAAATGCCAAAGTTCGAAGGATCAACTTTCAGCAAAGCCTGGCGGCGTTCTTCGAGGGTCATGTCAAACGGGTCGGCGTATCCAGCCTTTCGCAAAACACGGTTGACCGCCGCGATACATTCCTCCGCGAGCTCACCGCCGAGTTTAATATCCACACCGCGCCCCGCCATGTTGGTGGCAATGGTCACCGCGCCGAACGCGCCCGCGCCCGCGATGATCTGCGATTCTTCGGTATGCTTGCGCGCATTCAATACCTGATGCGGAACGCCGCCCTGCATGATCGCCTTCAAACGGTCAGCGGATGCTTCGGGCAGGTTAAGCGCCTCAAGCAATGTTTTTAAGTTACCCGCTTCTTCGGGATTGATATTGGTCATGCCATGCGGTTTGATGAAGGCACGCATCATGTCAGGCGTAATCTTCTCGATGGGCTCGTTGAACGGCGCGAGTTCAGCGATCAGACGCCCATCCTCTTCGAGATTATTGGCGCGCATGTAGGCACGTCGGACGAGAGTCACTTGCAGTAAACGGCGAACAGGCTCGGGCTTGAGTCTGCTCGAAAGTTTGTCGGATGAATCCACCGAGGTGGTGCCCACCAGCATCGGACGTCCAAGCGTGTGGTAGCGGACGATCTCGGTCACGATGGCGCGCAGTTTGGCTTCGGCAGTGCGATAGATCACATCGGGATAATCTTTTCTGCGATAAAAAATCTTGCCGTCATCCGCTTTGGATGTGTAGTAGAAATACTGATAGCCTTCCTCGTCCTTGTCCTTTTGTTCGACCAAAGTCGCATCCGCGCGGACAGACTGATATTCAAGATTCGTGGGGACAGGCGCAACTTCGATCTTGTAAATCTTGTTGAATTCTTCGGCTTCCGTTAATGCGGTGCCGGTCATGCCCGCCAGTTTTTGATACATGCGGAAATAATTTTGTAATGTGATGGTGGCATAGGTCACGTTCTCAGGCTCGACCTTGACGTTTTCCTTTGCCTCCACCGCCTGATGCAGACCATCGCTCCAACGCCGCCCGGGCATTTGCCGCCCCGTGAATTCATCCACGATGACGACCTTGCCGCCTTGCACCAGATAATCCTTGTTGCGATGGAAAAGATATTGCGCGCGCAGGGATTGTTCGAGGAAGCCTGTCAGACGCGCCTGCTCTGGAGTAAGGTCTTCGGGTCTATCTGGATCGAGGAGGGGCTGCCCCAAAAGAGATTCGACGTGGCTGATGCCGACTTCGGTCAGCGAGACGTTGCGGTCTTTTTCGTTCACTTCAAAATCTTCGGGCTTCAACTGTTTGACGATGTTGGACATGATGGTGTAATACTCAAGGTCGCCCGAAGAAGGACCCGAGATAATCAGCGGAGTACGCGCTTCGTCGATCAGCACATTATCCACTTCATCCACGATGGCGTAGTAATGTCCGCGCTGGACGCGATCACTTAGGCGCATTGCCATGTTATCGCGCAGGTAATCGAAACCGAATTCGGAGTTCGTGCCGTAGGTGACATCCGCGCTGTAGGCTTCGACCCGATCCACCAACCGCAGGTGACGTTGATCTTCATGCGGCGACTCGCGCTCAAAATCCACCATGAAGGCTTTCTTGCCGTTCTCTGTTGCGGCAGCCATTTGCAGAACACCGACAGAAATACCAAGCATGTGGAAAATGGGAGCCATCCAGCGCGCATCACGCCGCGCCAGATAATCATTGACCGTGATCAAGTGTACGCCGCGCCCGGTCAACGCGTTGAGATATACGGGAAGCGTGGAAACAAGAGTCTTGCCTTCGCCTGTGCGCATCTCCGCGATCTGACCGTGATGCAATGCGCCGCCGCCAATAATCTGCACGTCATAATGACGCAGACCAATTGTCCGCTTGGATGCCTCACGCACCGCCGCAAATGCTTCGGGCATGATCTCATCCAAGATGTCCTGCTCAAATTTATGGCGGTCGGTTTCATCTTCCACGCCGTCAATGGCTTTCGCCACGCGCGCCTTGAATTCATCAGTCCTTGCGCGCAAAGCTTCATCGCTGAGGGCTTCGTACTCCGCCTCCAAAGCATTGACTTGCACCGCCAGCTCACCAAATTGTGAGAGCGTCTTCTTTGTGGG
>DYDH01000571.1 GCA_020717985.1 Herpetosiphon sp.
AATAGAACTCAGCAGTATCATCAAGTTGGAAATGCTGTTCCCCCTATGCTGGCCCATAAAATTGCCGAAATTGTTTTCAAAGTTTTAGATTCTTCAAGATAAGGAGACCTTATGTTTCGACTAAAACTTGCTTCTGCTCCAAATCCCGATCATGACGAATGGTTTGCTCCTGCCCCAACCCGTTATGTAACCGTTGCATCCTTGGAAGAGGCGTCCAAAAAGTGCGTTGAATATATTGAGAAGTTTAATTTGGGTGCTGGCAATTGGATTGGTGGACAAGTTACTCAAAATAGAAAAGGAATTGCAAGAATTTCTTACAACGGTAGAGTTTGGAAGTCATAATTTGTAAAATGCCCGACGTATTCACAAAAGAAAAACGCTCCGAAGTCATGTCCCGTATCAAAGGGAAGGGAAATAAGGATACGGAATTGGTCATGATTCAAATTTTACGAAGCAATCACATTTCAGGATGGAGAAGAAATCAGGCTGTATTTGGAAAGCCTGATTTTGTTTTTCCAAAACAAAAGATTGCGCTTTTTGTGGATGGCTGTTTCTGGCATGGCTGTCCCAAACACTCGAACATGCCCCAAAACAACCGCGAGTTCTGGCAGAAAAAACTACAGGGAAACAAAGAGCGGGATAAACGGGTTACAAGAGAACTGAGAAAACTGGGCTGGGTCGTAGTCCGCGTGTGGGAGCATGAATTGAAAATCCCACAGAAGGTGGCTGCGAAGTTGAAGAAATTTTTGGGGTGAAAAACTGTCCGAAGAATTGTCGCCTGTCCGCTGATTCTGCGGGCGGCGGGGGGAAATTTGAAAATCCAGCCGCGCAGTTATAATAAGCACATTCCCGCACACAACAAAAAACAACATGACAATACAAACCTTTCATCGCAACCGTTTCACGTGGCTGGCATACCTTCTGCTGGCTTTCTTCTCGTATTTCCTCAACATACTGGGTCCAATCACCCCCTTCCTCAAGGATGAACTGAAACTTTCCTACACGGTCAGCAGTTTAAACTTCACCGCATTTGCCGTCGGCATGTTGCTCGTCGGGTTCGGCGGACACATCCTGATCCAGCGCATCGGGCGGCGGCGCGCACTCTGGCTCGGCGCATTTGGCATAAGTGTCAGCGCCCTGATCCTGATCGCAGGCCGGGCGCCCGCGCTCACCATCGGGGCATCGTTCTGCATGGGACTGGTCGGCTCGCTGATCATAGTGATCATCCCATCGGCGTTATCCGACCA
>DYDH01000228.1 GCA_020717985.1 Herpetosiphon sp.
GTGAATGCAAATCCTTGATCGTAGGACCCATCGAAATCGTATCCAGTCCGCCACAACGGTCACTGATAATACCGCATTCGAGTCCACCGTGGGTGAGTTCCACTTTGGGGTCTGCTTCGACAATTGACCGATAGGTTTCGATACATTGTTTGAGTAACGACGACTCCATGTTCGGCTGCCAGGGTGGAAATACCTTTGTCCGCTCGGTCTTTGCGCCCGCCAGCCATGCCAGCGATTCGACACGGTTCGTGATTTCATCCAATCGTGACAGAACCGAGCTGCGATGATTCGATATGATGAACAAGCCATCATCCTTCAGCTCTAAAATGCCGATGTTGTTGGATGTTTCGATAAAGCCAGGCATCTCTGCGGACATTGCCGAAACTCCATGCGGCAGGGATGCCAGAAGTCGAATCCCTGTCACTGTTTCCGAATGGCTTATTGCGCGGATTGGTTCGCCGCTTCCCTCGGTCAGTGTAATGGTCAGCCCTTGCTCTGTGCGCCTATGTTCAGCTTGAACGTCTTGTAGGATGATCGGGAATTTCTCGCGGCACAGATCAGCTTTGTCTTTTGGGCAAACAAATATTGCTTCAGCTTCGCGTGGAATGGCATTGCGCGCGGTTCCGCCTTTCAGTGTGGACAAACGAATGTCAACATCCCGCTGAATAAAATCCAAAACACGGGCAATGAGTTTGTTGGCGTTCGTGCGGAACTTATTAATGTCTTCGCCTGAATGTCCGCCCTGCAAGCCGCCAACTTTCAATTCAAACGTAACTTCATTTTGACTTTGCGCTTCCCATGTAATGGGCAGAGTAATATACACGCTTCCGCCGCCAGCACATCCAACAGTGAAAACACCGTCAGTTTCAGAATCCACATTGATGAGCGTTTTGCCTGTAAGCAGACATGGATCAAGGTTATCTGCGCCGACCACGCCCATTTCTTCCTCGACCGTGAGCAGCAACTCCAGCGGCGGATGTTTTACAGACTCATCTTCCACCAGCGACATCATCAACGCAATTCCAATGCCATTGTCTGCGCCGAGGGTAGTGCCATTTGCCTTGATCCAATCGCCATCGCGGAAGAGTTGAATCGGGTCTTTCTCGAAATCGTGATTTGACTCTGGCGTCTTCTGCCAGACCATATCCATGTGACCTTGCAGAATGAGCGTGGGACAATTTTCATAACCAATACTTGCAGGGACATTGATGACCAGATTGCCCGCCGTATCTGTTCTGGAAGTTAGGTTGAGTCCTGTGCCCCAATCAATCAGCCACTGACGAATTCCCGCTTCAAACTTTGTTCCGCGCGGAATGGCTGAGATTTGTTCAAATTTCTTGAGGATGAGTTCGGTTGGGTTCATGATGTTTTCCTGTATTCCGCTCTGTCATTGAGTAATGTCATTGTCTTGCCATTGGGGCTGAAAGCAATCATCGAGTCGTCCATCAGACCTTTGAGATTCCAATGGGCGAGGAAGGTATCACCTTGCCAGTGTTCGAGCGTGGCGGTGTTGACTCCGTAGGTGAGTTGCAGGGAGTCGTCTTTGCGGGTCACGGTCATTTCGCCGAAGAGGTCGTTGGAAAATGTCCCAGTGTAGGAATCTAGCTTGTTGGACGGAGGCAGGTTCGGGTCACGTTTGAGGCGCATTTCATCCACTTGACCTTTGACTTGTGCCATGTATCCCTGTGCGACCATCTGAAATTCGGACGACCAGTCGCGGTCTTGCTTGTCGAGCAGAATGTCAGAGATGGCGTAGAAGAGTGCTGCGTGCGAAAGCGTTTGATGGACGTTGACCATGACGGCAAGCGCGAGTTTGCGCTGCGGAAAAAACGCGACGGCGGAATTGTAGCCAGGCATTTGACCGCCGTGCATGAGAACTTTTTCGCCGCGATAATCCATTGCCCACCAACCGAGCGCGTACGTCCAGAAGTGCGTGGCGGGTTGAAGATAGGCGAGCGGCGCGAGTTCGGAGTTGAGCACATCCTGCATGACGACTTGCGGCGTGGTGAGTTCGTTGAAAGTGTTGGGTTGCAAGAGCGGCGCGCCGTTGTTGAGTAATGCTTTGAGCCATTGCGCGAGGTCGTTGGCGGAAGTATGAATCGAGCCAGCAGGTTCGTGCGTGAGTTTGAAATTTTCGATGGCGCTCATCTCACCAAGAAAACGCACGCCCGCGGGATAAGTTTCATCGAGCACAGCGTGAGGTGAGGCGAAGTTTTTGTTATCAGTGATTCGGTCGTGTCCGCTGAACGAGCGGGACATGTTCAGCGCGTTGAAAATTCTTTCGGTGATGAAATCGTCCCATGACTTGCCAGTGACTGCTTCGACGAGCAGACCTGCCACGCCATATTGTTGATTGGCGTAGTTGAAGCCTGTGCGAAAACCCACGGCAGGCTTGAGATATTTCATGCGGCGCATGAGTTCGCGCTGGTCGTATCCGCGATGATAGTATATCTTTTGGGCACGTTCCAAGCCGAGACGATGACAGAGCAAATCGCGCACGGTGACATGACGAGCAACCCAATCATCATATAGTTCAAACTCAGGGATGTATTGAATAACGAGGTCATCCCAGCCAAGTTTGCCTTCGTCCACTAACATGCCAATAAGCGCGGAGGTGAATGCTTTGGTAGTGGAACCAATCGCGAAGATGGTATCTGTGTTCACGGCTTCAGGCTTGCCTGCTTCGAGCACGCCGTAGCCTTGCGTGAAGACGTCATCTCCTTGCACTATCGCCACCGCTCCGCCAGGGATGTTCCATGCGGTGAGTGTTTTTGAAATCGCTTCGTTGAGTTGTTGTGTGTTCATTTGATTCCTTTTTAAAACACGAAGGGCACAAAGTACACAAAGGAAAACCAAAGATCTGATCTATTTCTTACTTCGTGCCCTTGGTGTCCTTTGTGTTTAATTGCTCTTATCGCCAAACCTTATCAACAGCGTCGTAACTTCCGACGCGCAAGTCCGCTTTCAACTTCACCAACTTATGCTTCTCCACCCGTTCTGATGGTGTTCTTGGCAAATCATCAGCGTATTCAATGAACCTCGGCACTTTGAAATACGCCAACTGCTCACGGGCATAATCCAAAATAGATTCAGGCGAAGCACTTTCTTTTGTGTATCCATCCTTCAACACGATATACGCCTTCACTTCTTCGCCGCGCAACTCGTCAGGGACAGGCACCACCGCCGCCACTTTCACAGCAGGATGTTCCATCAGCACACCTTCCACTTCCACCGATGAAATATTTTCACCCGCTCGTCGAATCGTATCTTTCAAGCGCGCCTGCCAATGAAAATATCCCTTCACATCTTTTGTGACCATGTCACCTGTATGTAGCCAGCCATTCTTCATGACCTCCGCTGTCGCTTCGGGTTTGTTCCAATACCCCAACATCATCGGCTCACCGCGCAGAATCAATTCACCAACGCTGCCTTCGGGCACATCATTTCCGTTCGCATCCACCATGCGCGCTTCTTTCGTTGCAATCGGTTTGCCCATCGCGCCGCTGCCCACGCTCGCTGCATCCTCGAATGGAATTAACAAGTCCACGCCTGTTTCGGTCATGCCGAACGCTTCGCGCCACGGCACATTCCATCGTCGTTCAAACTCCGCATGAAACTTCGGATGAATCCCCGAGCACAAAATCATTTTTAATTTATGTCCGTGCTCTAAAGAAGTATCCTCTGGCATCTTCAACAAAAAGAAAGGCATGGTGCCAATCAAATACAGCACGGTCACATTATGTCGAATCACTTCGCCCCAAAAATGTGACGGTGAGAATCTCGGCAAAATCACCAACGGCGCGCCACCAATCAAACACGACACCGTGTTCCACTGCGGGTCCATATAATAAAAAGGCTGTGCGGTCAGGGCGCAATCCGCTGGCGTCAGCCCGAAATAATCCGCCGCTACCTGCCCGAGCATCATCCAATATTTTTGGGTCAACATGCAGCCCTTCGGAAAACCCGTCGTGCCAGATGTGTATTGGATGTTGACCAAATCCTCCGCTGAGACATTGGATGACTCGAACGAGTCAGACGACTCATCCACCAAACGCATCCAATCGGACTTTGAGCCTGATTCAGTCACGAGAAGCGTTTCCTTCACTGACGGCAAATGCGCACGCACCCGCTCCCATTGCTCCAGATAATTTTCGTGGACGACAAAGAATCCTGCCTGCGAATCATCGAGTGTATAAGTCAGGTCATGGTCGTGGTAGTTGATGTTGACAGGCACGATGACCGCGCCCAACTTCGCCAGCGCAAACCAGACGATGGGGAAGTCCACGCCGTTGGGCAACATCACAGCCACGCGCTCGCCCTTCGTCACACCGAGAGATTTGAATGCATTCGCCGTCTTATTCGCTCGTCGATTTGCTTCCGCGAACGAAAGCGGCTTGTCTTCAAAGATGAATAACGGCTTCTCTCCAAACCGCTCCGCCGCGCTCTCTACCAAATGACCTAAACTCTTCCACTCCATACGCGATTCTCCTTTGGTTAATTTCTCAACCACGAAGTAGCACAAAGGGTCACAAAGGAAAACCTTTGTGTACCTTAGTGACCCTTTGTGGTTATGCTTTCTTCACCCGCTTCACAAACATCTCACTCAACTCACGGCTCGACTCTTGCAAATCCACTGCCTTCGGGTCAAACACCCATTGCAGCATGATTCCGTCAATCGCACCTTGAATGACCGAAGCCATGCTTTGCTCATCGAACTTAGCAAATTCCTTTTGCTCCACACCAATACGAAAAATCTTCTTGAGATGAGCACGGCAAGGGTCATACGCGGAATCACTGAATGCCTTCTTCTCTTCAGGTGACGTAAAACTGCCCCATAAATCCACCAACGCCACGAACTGCGAACGGTTCTGCGAAATGTACTCAAAACTGGCTTCGATATAGACGCGTAATTTAGCACTGCCTTTTGTCTCATCTTCCACCCGCCCGCGGATGTACGCGCCCTGTCGATTCAGAATCGTATGAATGGCAGAAGTGATGAGGTCATGCTTGCCGTTGAAATGATAGGCAATCAATCCCTTCGTGATTCCCAGGCTCTTTGCAATTTCTGCAAAGGACGTTTGGGTGTACCCATGTTCTGCAATGGTCTGCAACGCCGCGTCGATAATTTGCTTGCGGCGGGCTTCTTCAATGAAGGTCTTCTTCTCTTCTACAGGTTTACTTTTGGCTGGCATAGTTGCTGTCCTTTCACCATTCCACCATGAGTTTGGGCACGGCGCGAAATTCATGCCCACGCGGCGCGGAAGGGTGAGTTGATTTTAAGTGCAAATGCGGCAAACGCTCGAACAACACGCGCAAGCCGATCTCACCTTCAAGTCGCGCTAGTGCCGCACCAAGGCAGTGATGTCGTCCGCGGGCAAAGGCGAGATGGTGAGAAGCATTCGCTCGGTGGATGTCGAAGCGGTCTGGGTTGGTGAAAAATTCGGGGTCGCGGTTGGCGGCTCCCAACATACATTGAACGGTATCGCCCACTGCAAAATCCACACCACGGACGGTGACGGGCTGAGTCACATGGCGGGTGGCGGTCTGCACAGGAGATTCCCAGCGCAGGGTTTCTTCCACAGCAGATTTCATCAACTTGGCAGGGTCGCGTTTCACTTCGTCAAATTGATCGGGGTGATTGAGCAATGCCCATACCGTATTCGAGAACATGGCGGCGGTGGTTTCCAACCCGCCAAAGATGATGACAAAAATATTCGAGATGATCTCACGCTCGCTCAAGTTTGTGTTCGGGTCATGGATGAGATGACTGAGCAGACTGTCGTCAGGCTCGGCGCGCAGACGGGCGATGTGCTCCGCAAGTTGTGTGCCAAATTCTTTTGCCGTTCGTTGACCGCGCTCCCGCACCGCAGGGTCGTGACGGAAGTTGCTCAACGCGGCGGCAAAGTCATCGTACCAGTGACGCAGTTGAGAAAAGTCCACGATGGAAACGCCGAGCGAAGCCGTGACTGCATACAACGCCATCGGGTCGGAGAAGGATTTGACCAAGTCCGTTTCTCTGCCTGCGATGAATCTATCGATCAGTTCATTGGCTTTTTGTTCAATGAAAGCAGTGGATGACGCACGTACTGCCTTTGGCACATACGCTCCTGCGAACGGATTGCGCATTCGTTGGTGCAGATCCCCTTCTGCAGATAGCATCATCGTGCCAAAAGTATCATCCAATAGCGAGTGCGGCGATTGAACGGTGAAGGCTTCGGCGTTATCGAGCACAGCCACGACATCCTCACGCCGAGTCACGTACCAAAGATTCACTTCGGGAACCCAGGTAACAGGCTCACGGTCAAGTAAGAGGCGGTAGTGCAGGTATGGATCAATGCTCAAGGCGTCGAGAGTCAATGTTGAGCCGAGAGGGAAGCGGGAGAGGTCAGCCATCAATCCCTCCCTGACAACGAAAATATTCACGCAAGGCTTCGATGTTCATCCCAGGGTAAATGCTGTTGCAAGACGAGATCATATATCCGCTTGTGCCGCCTTGCTCGTAACTGCGCTTCACATCAGCGCGGATAAGCTCAAGATTTGGCTCAAAGAATAGATTGATATCCACGTTACCGATCAAAATTAATTTGTCGCCATATTGGGCTTTGACTTCATCCAACTTATTGCCAGATAGCGTTTCGAGTCCATGCACGCCAGCAAAGCCAGCCTCAACAGCGAACGGCAGCAACTTGTCCATCTTGCCGTCGCTATGCCAGATGACAGGCACAGAAATTTCCCGCACCACGCGCTGATGATAGGGCAAGACCAGCTCGCGCCACATCTGTGGGGAAATCATTGACCCGCCACGATGAGCAGCGTCATCGCCCATCACGATCAACTCCGCGCCAAGTTCTGCAGCACGTTTGTATATTTCAATGCACCAATCTGTGCGCGCTTCCATCACAGCATGGACAAAGGACATATCTTTCTTGAACATGCGGAACATGTGCTCCATGCCCATTGCCATATACGTTCCCATAAACGGACCGATATGCGTGCCGAAGAAAAGGCAGAGGTGTGGATAATTCGTCCGAATGTCAGCGACCCGCTTCACGTCGAAGAAACGATCCGCGTAACTCAATGGCGGCGTGTACTGTTTGAGGTCATCCGCTGTTTGCACGGCGCCGTAAAAATACATCCCCTTTT
>DYDH01000032.1:0-5430 GCA_020717985.1 Herpetosiphon sp.
ATCCGTACTGCGTGAAAAATACGTGTAACTCAATGTTCTGTCGGGGGCCAAGCCCCTGACAGAACAAAACAAAAATTTGGATTGGAAAACAGCGCGGACTGATGAAGTCTGCGCTGTTTTTTATTGCGATATAATGACTCGCGCATCGTACCCCGCCTGAGCCTGATCGGCCTCTTTGGCATTTTCAACCCTGACAATTGATCCTGATCTACAAAAACCAAAACCACCCAAGTGACAAAATGAGAAATATAAAACTAAGTTTCGCCTGCTTCGTGGGAATCATCCTCCTTGTTGCATGTGCCCAAGCCGAAGCCACGCCGACAGCCGCACCGGAACAACCAGCCTCCACCCCTGCCCCTTATTCGCCGACCATCTTCGAGGCGGGGAATGAGGCGAAGGCATCACAGTCGCGGCTGGATGATCCGCGTCCGAATGTCATCTTTATTTTCACCGATGACCAGCCGTATCACACCACCCAATACATGCCCACCGTGCGCGATGTGTTAATGAAAGATGGCATCACTTTTGAAAATGGACTTTCCACCACGCCATTATGCTGCCCAAGCCGCGCCAGTATTTTGAGCGGGGAATATGTCCACAACCATCAGGTTTATACCAATACTTGGCCGGAGGGCGGCGCGAAGAAATTTAATGACACATCTTCGTACGCGGTCTGGCTGAAAGACGCCGGCTACCATACGGCATATCTTGGAAAGTATTTGAACGATTATGACGCGCTGGAACCCTACGGCTACGTGGCCAAAGGCTGGGAGGAATGGGACGTTTTCCTGGGCAAGAACCTGCACGCCGATGATGACGTTGGCGCATCTCAATATTATTCAGACTTCAGCATGTCTGAAAACGGCAGTGTGGTGGAATACAACGGCGAGAAATCTGTCTTTGGCGCAGACTTGATCACACAAAAAGCCGTGGATTATATTTCTGACAAGCGCGACGAACCGTTCATGCTGACGATGGCCTATTACAACCCGCACTCGCCGTATTTTTGGGCAGAGCGCGACGATCCGCAGTTTCGCATGAATGGGGCGTTGAAAGCCGATCCGTACCGTCCGCCAAATTTTATGGAGGAGGATGTCAGCGACAAGCCGCAATACCTGCAAGACCTGCATCCGATTTCGGTTGAAAAAATTGATATTTCCTACAAGCAGATTTTGCGTTCGCTTCTTTCTGTGGATGACGGCGTTGCCTCTGTGCTTGCGGCGCTAGACAAAACAGGTTTGAGCAAAAAAACGATTATCTTTTTTATTACCGACAACGGCTTGACGGTTGGCAATCACCGCCTGGGTTTAACCAAGAACTGTCCATACGAATCATGCGCGCGCATTCCGTTTATTGTCTACTCGCCTGCCATGTTCCCCGCCCGCACGGATGATCACATCGTGGCAAATATTGACCTTGCGCCCACATTCGCAGAACTGGCTGGCGTTACCCAGCCTGAGAAAGTTAATGGAGTGAGTCTCGTGCCTTTGCTCAACGATGCGAACGCTGACTGGCGCGATTCGATCCTGCTCGAACATTGGCCCACCGAAGACGGTATCGGCTCTAAGATCCCAGAGTTTTATGCCGTGCGAACCGCAGACTGGAAATATGTGGAATACAGCACCGGCGAGAAAGAGTTATACGATCTCAAAAATGATCCAGATGAATTGGAAAACATCGCGGATAAACCCGAATATACGGAGAAACAAAAACAATTGAAGATACTACTGGACGAGTTGAAAAAGGAATGACCGCATCTTGTCAATGTGCGTGAAGAGGAAGTAAAATTCCCTAAAGTGCTTTCTGGTATGAATTATCTATTTCCTCAACTCGGTGATCTTGGAAAAGACGTATCTGTAAAAGATGCGCCTAAGTATTTACGCGACTCCAAACAAACAGGGGTGATCGAGAAGAGATTCCATACCGGCGGGTATGCAGTTATGATCTTTGCAGGAGGAGCGCCAGAAGCCGCATATCGACTTGTGGACGGAGAAAATAGTTCCCTGTTATTTTCAGAATTCTTTGCTCTTCCTGAAAGCGATATTTGTGACATGCGCGTCATTAAACTTCCAGATATTGCCGGACGACTGGCAACTTTAGCTTTTCAATCCAAACCTGGTTTTCAGTCTTTGATCCACGATATCAGTGACTGGCACAGTTATACCGATGGTTGGAAACGGGAAAAATGGAGCGGGCTGGTCGAGCTCAGAGCCGGGACTACCTACAAATTGGTGTTAATCTGGCGGGGAGAACTACAACTGACCGACACGGTATTTTCAACCCCGGCGGGATTTACCGCAGACATCCCCAGCCTTGAAAATTCGGGAGAGTTTCCCTGGGATATGCAGGTTTATTCCCTGTCAAATTCCGAACCCGCTTATCAATATGCAGTGCTCCGGTATGGAGTTATGAAGTGGATGGGCGCGATCCTTGGCCGTTACCAGGAGTTGGTGGGGCGCAGGCTGTTGGCAACGATGGATCAGGAATTGAACCGCCAGATCGATCCGTGGGGCTGGAAAATCAATCTGAAAGAAACGGTAATGACAGACTCACATTATTTCGTTACCCTACAGGATGCGGAACACGCATACCGCGAATTGTTCATGTCCATGGGGATGTTGATGAATATTGTGATCGGGAATAATCTAACCCAACGCTTGTTGAATGAAACTTTCGAACAACTTTGCCCTGATGAACGCGAGTTGTTACTTTCCATGCGCCTGATCCCAGCCGCATTTTCGGAATAAAAATAATGATTAATTTTCAAAAACCCAAAATACTAGGACTATCTCCCAAACAGTTTTTATGGATGGGATATATTTTAGCCTTCATCCTATTGGCAATATTTGCCTGGCAATATTTTGTTGGTCTGCAAAATGATAACAGCAAATTTTGGGGCGGGGTGCTGTTCAGCTACACCAGCCTTGTCTCTGCCATAGGGGCTGCAACTATCGCAACCATGGTAACCCTTCAATTCACAAAAGGCGAACTCCCCTACAGGACCTGGATGGCGTTTTCCATTGGCATGTGGTTATGGGTATTGGGCGAGTTGAGTCTTCTTGACGAGAATTTATTTTCCTCTTATGCCATTTCACCTTATTTTCAATTGGTTGATGTATTTTGGCTGCTTGGTTATTTTTTTCTTGGTCTCTCTCTTTACTCCCAGCTTTTGGCAGTTTATGGGGTACGGCAGAGTCGCAATATTTATTGGTGGTATGCCGTTATGGTGGCAGCGGCGATTCTCATCGCGGCGCTATTAACGATGGTTGTACGCAGCCGAAACCCGCAGGGCGATTCATGGTTGTTCCTATTCGTCACCATGCTATACCCGGTTCTCGATTTTCTTGCAGGTGGTACTGCAATTTGGCTGTCCCTTCTCTTTGGACGCGGACAATGGAGTCGTCCATGGTGGGGCTTAATCCTCTTTGCCATTACAGACGGTATTGATGCCTTCTACTGGAGCGGCGGATATGAATTAACGCCTGTTTTTATCCAGCAAACTCTTGATTTTGTCTCATTGATAATATACCCGGCAAGTTACATGGTTGCCGGGCTGGCGTTGCTTGCAAATTATTTCATACTACGATATGGAATGGATAGCGGGCTGCTAGGCTCCTCAAGAAAAAATGTTCATAAAAATATTTAGAAACATAGCTCACCTCCAAAACAAAAAACTGTATCTAAAATATAGATACAGTTTTTTGTTTTAAAGGGACTGACTTTTTAGCCAGTCCCTTTTTATTTATAACTTACTGATTTGCATCTTGTATTTTTTCACCGCACGCCAGCCCACCAGCATTTTTTCCTTTTCATCCCACAAGCGGAAATATAACGACTTCAAACTGTCCCTGAACGTAAGCGGTTCGATCTGAAAGATCGGATTTTCGTTGTGACATTCCTCAAGTTTATAATTTGGAATCTTCGGGCTAAGATGATGGATGTGATGAAAACCAATGTTGCCCGTAAACCATTGCAAGACTTTGGGAAGTTTATAGAACGAACTGCCGTCCATACCGGCCTTGAAGAATTCCCAATTTTGGTGACGCTCCCAATAGGTTGGCTCAAAGTTATGCTGGACATAGAACAGCCACACGCCCGCGCCGCATCCCATAAGCAAAATGGGAATCTCAACCAATAAATATGCCTGCCAGCCGATGTGATAGACCGTCCAGCCAATGAAGCCCAGCAGGGCAATATTCGTCCACACAACACTGTTCTTCTCGCGTTTGCCCGCGCTTTTATCCCAAAAGCGATGGGCGAAAACAAAAACGATTGAAGCGCCAATGGTAAACAGAATCAATGGACTCCGCATGACCCGATAGCCAAATTTTTTATACCAGGGCGCGGCAAGGTATTCCTCCACCGTCATGGTATAGACATCGCCAGTGCCGCGTCGGTCAAGGTCACCGGCAGTGGCATGGTGAATGGCATGTGAATGTTTCCACGCATAGTAGGGAGTCCAGACCGCCAACCCAAGCAACAATCCCAGGCGGTTGTTGGCAAGCGGGGTTTTGAAGAATGAGCCGTGTGAGCAATCATGGAAGATGATAAACATCCGTACCATGAATCCTGCCGCGGGAATGGTAAGCAAAAGCGTCAACCAATATCCAATTTCAAGACTTCGATATGCAAGATACCACAGCACAAAGAAGGGGATCACTGAATTAAACACCTGCCACAAACTGCGCCATGTTTCAGGATAGGCATACCTTGAAACAATGGACTGCCATTTTATTTTTCCGATACTCATGTTAATCTCCTTTTTCAATAAAACAGCCTGGAGCTCAAGCTGTTGGCGTTATTTCACTTTAATCATACTCTGATATTCCAAATATGCAGTGACTCCGTTGATCCAATTTTGCAATCCATCAATGCGTATAGTGGTTTCTTCACAACTGCTAAAAATACCGCCGCCGAAATTTTTGATTATCTCTTTGGAAATATCCCAGTTGCAATTATTATCCGGTAATTGCCGCGCCTGCACAAAAGTAATGAACGTACGGATTTCAGGGTCAAGCCATTCATATTTTGCGCCTGAAAGATAAAAAGCCTGCGCCAGCGCCGCCAGCGCTTCCACTTTTGTGGCTGTTGAGATGCTGGTATTTTTTTGGTTGAGTGAGCGGACTTCCCCCACAATGACCGTCTTTGCGATCTGTTCGGCGTAGGACTTATCTTTTTTGGACAGTGAATCCAAACGCGCCAGTTTGCTGAGTGCATAACTGTGCCAATGGTCTTCGGTGGCTGGCTGGGAAATCATAAACGCATTCACTTCATGCGCCTGCGTCAGCCAAAACTCATTACCTGTCATTTCATGGAGGTCGGTCAGCGCCAGCAAACTTTGACCGAGAGAATAAGTCACATAAAAATCGGGGTCTACTGTGCCGCCAAAGTACGGGTCAAAGGCGTGATAAAAACCACCTTCAGGTTTAC
>DYDH01000032.1:5438-29815 GCA_020717985.1 Herpetosiphon sp.
ACAATGAAATAACCAAGTTCAATTGCAGTATTAAGCAGGTTGCGGTCTTGCAGGAAAAAATCACCCGTGGCTTGCCATCGTTTATAAATGGCATCCACCGTCAACGCCGCACCGCCCAGTTGACAATTCCCTTCTGTATAAAAACATGTTCCTCTAAATCTAGCGGCATCGCTTACAAGCAATTCCAGATAATGCTCGAGCGCGAGGTCTCCCGCATTACAATATTTTAAGTCACTGGAAATCCTGCACACGGTAAATAGGGAACCTGTCCCCGCCATCAAACGGACATGCGATGGAGAGAATGTCCGCTCCCCGGTTATAAAATCCACTTGATAGGAAAGTTCGCCATTGGGAAGCTGTTGGCGCACAAGGTAATCGCCAGCCGCAATGACTGAGTCTTTGAGGACGCCATCTGCAATAGAAATTGTTTCAGGGATTCGGGCAGGAGTTACTATGGGAGTGAGGGAAACGCCCGTAGCGACAGCGCTGGGAACGGGAACTTCGGGTGATTTTCGATTTAAGACAAAAAACAATACACCCGCCAGCACAAATAAAATTCCGGCAGCAAATATATATTTTCTACGGACTGAAGACATCACTAACCCTTTTTACATATTCATTTAACTCATGCAGGGATAATTCAGTCAAAGATGGGACTGTAATATCACCCGCCACACCAAATTTTGCAGTCAGCTCATTTGGGACACCAACCACGAAAATTCCTGCGCGCCGTGCGGCTGTCACACCATTGGGCGAATCTTCAAAGACTACAGCCGCTTCCTTCTTAACGTTGAGTTGGTCCAGCGCCTTCAAGAAAATATCTGGATTGGGCTTTGTCCTTCCAGGCGGGACATCATCCTGACAAATGATTTCGTCAAAGTGATCGAAGATGCCAAGCCGTTTTGCGTGCGCATCCACCCACGAATGCGGAGAACTGGAGCCGATGGCAACCTTCAAATCATTTTTTCTGGCCTGTTCGATCATGTCCATTACGCCGGGCAAAATTGGACTGGCGTGGATGATCGCGTCAGATTCTCTTCGGTAGCGAACTCTCGAAGAAACAGCATCCAGCCGTCCCTGGGAAAGAAGCGAGAGATGGTCCGCCGGGTCAAAGGTCGAGACGCCGTATCCCCCAATCGTTTTTTCCCATTCGTCAATAGGCAATTCAAATCCATATTCCTTATAAATGGATTGCCATACCACAACTTCGGGCGTTTCGGTATCAAGGATCAGCCCGTCAAAATCAAAGATAAGCGCTTTTAACATTATGGAAACCGCCTTACAAATTCCGCGATTGCTTCCCACATTTTAAGACCGCCTTCGCCTTTCGGTAAAATATTTTCAACCATGTTCGTCAATAAAGGTTTCATCAATTTATACTCGCGCAGCGCTTCTCTAACCGAGTTATAAAAACGCGCATGATCCATCCAGCCATAAATATTACAGGAAACAGAAATATGTTTTTCCCCACGTTTCAGTGTAACACGCGCGCGGGAAGCATACACTTCATCGCGAAGAATCACGCTGCCTTCCGCGCCAACACTTCCGATGCTTCGACCATCATCATATGCAATCCAGCTACTCATCCACATCCATTCGGCTGATGCGCGAAGGCTGCACATTTACATTCGCGGGAACCGTGCGCGCCAGTTGACCTTCTTTTAGCAAACGCGCAAGATGCTTCACCATCACTGCCTGACGCGGCGAAGCCTGGGCGCCGAGGTCTTCCAGTACCGGCTCAAGCCATGTTTGATAGGAACGCACGTTCAAATATACACGCCGCCCGTTACGGTCTGGCAGGCTTGCCACAAGCGCAGCAACCTTTTCACTGACATTGCGCTCATCAGGATGAATGAGCGGAGTCAACACAATCCCATACATGCCGGAAGTGACGCTCGCGTAACACTTCATATTTTCTGAATGAACAAAGCCGATCGCACGATTCGGCGCAGGCTCGACAGGATGCAACAATGGCGGCACAATTTGATAATGCAGACTTTGCACCACGGGCAGATCAACTGACTGCACCCGCCGCCAGCCTACCCCTTCAACACGCTCTGGGCTGCGGCTTTGAGTTGATTCCGTTTTTCCAAGCAGACTCACGTCCCATAGCTTTTGCCAGGCATAGACAGAGAAACCAGCCATGCGCAGCGCAGGAAAGACATCGCTTGTCTCATCCACTTCCGCCATCACGTGAAATGCCTTCCACTCGCCGGCCTGCATGGCAAGATGTTCGATCAATGCCGGCAATTGACGGTCATCCAAACGCGAGGACGGCGCGAGGTACAACAATTTTGCAAAGGTATCCCCGCGTGAGTGGATGACTCCACCAAGCAAAGCGGACTCGCCGCCGTTGACAATCGCCGCATACAAATGCCGCGCAGGATTGATATACGCCAGCAATCCCATCGCCCCCAGCGGATGTCCACGCGTGAGGGCACGCGCGCTATCGAGTGTTAATACATCGTTTCGATAACGAGTGATAATGGGAATATCAAGGAGGTCAAGCGGACGTATGGTCATGGGAAAGTTTCAGGTTACAAGTTGCAGGTTACAGGTTTAAACTTTCAACATTCAACCTGTAACCTTCAACTCATTATTTCGCCAACGATACAAAGTATTGATGAAAGCGCGTATCACTCGTCAACTCAGGATGGAACGACGTGGCGAGCAGATGACCTTCCTGCGCCGCAACAATGCGACCATCTTCGAGAGCAGAAAGCACCTTCGCATTTCCATGCACAGACTCGATCAACGGCGCACGGATGAATATCGCATGATAAGCATGTTCTGTGCCGGTGGCTTTCATCAACTCATCAATTTCAAGATCAGTCTCGAATGAATCCACCTGACGCCCAAAGGCATTGCGCTGGACTTTGATATCCATCAAGCCGAGCAGGGGCTGGTCGGACCTTGCATCCTTTGAAAGAAAGATCGCACCCGCGCAGGTTCCCCAAATGGCATGTTTTTTGCCAAACTCTTTTAATGGCTCCATCAAATCATAAGCCACTGCAAGTTTGCCAATGGTCGTGGATTCGCCGCCGGGGATGATCAAACCATCCAAACCATCGAGATGTTTCGGCAAGCGGACTTCAACCGCCTCCACACCAAGCCGCTTGAGCATGGAGATATGTTCTGAGAAATCGCCCTGTAAGGCAAGGACACCGATTTTCATAATTTTTTAGCTTTTTACTACTCATCGCTAATAGCTAACCGCTAACAGCTAAAGAACTTACCAGCCCCGCCCCGCCAACTTCTCGCTTTCGGGCATCTGTGAAGTATTGCGTCCCACCATTGCCTCGCCGAGATTCTTGCTCACTTCCACAAGAATGGACGCATCCTGATAATGCGTCACCGACTTCACGATTGCTGCCGCACGTTTGGAAGGGTCGCCGCTCTTGAAAATGCCCGAACCGACGAACACACCGTCCACGCCGAGTTGCATCATCAAAGCCGCATCGGCAGGAGTCGCAACTCCGCCCGCCGCGAAATTCACAACGGGCATGCGTCCAAGTTCCTTTGTCTCTTTGATAAGTTCATACGGCGCGCCATTATTCTTGGCGAAAGCCATCAGCTCTTCATCGCACATTGTTTGCAATTGGCGAATCGCGCCCATCACCGTTCGCGCATGACGAACCGCTTCGACCACATCGCCGGTGCCAGCCTCACCCTTCGTGCGGATCATTGCAGCGCCTTCGCCAATGCGGCGCAAGGCTTCACCGATATTACGGCAACCGCAAACGAACGGCACTTTGAAGTTGTGCTTCAAAATATGATGTTCTTCATCAGCAGGGGTCAGCACTTCAGACTCATCAATATAATCCACACCAAGCGCTTCCAAAATCTGCGCTTCCACGAAATGACCAATGCGGCACTTTGCCATCACAGGGATGGTAACCGCATCCATGATCTTCAAGATCATATCCGGGTCAGACATGCGCGCCACGCCGCCATCCGCGCGGATATCCGCAGGGACGCGTTCCAACGCCATCACTGCACACGCGCCCGCTTCTTCTGCGATACGAGCTTGCTCGGCATTCACCACATCCATGATGACGCCACCTTTTAACATTTGGGCTAAACCCTTCTTTTCAGTCCACGTACCAGTTTTTGATTCCATGCTGCACTCCTAGTTTTGAATCGTTTGTGATTTTACCATGCAGACATCCCGTCAAAAGGACAGGGAAATCCGCAGGGTGATTAACAAATAAAAACGGAAAGGAAGGTATCTTAATGGCATCCTTTCGCAACTTGATTTTAGAACTAAATTGGCATATGTTAAGAGCCAATAAATATCAATAATTGGCAGTCCAATTCCAGGAGTTGGAGCGATTTACGAGGAATTGTCTCGAATTTTGGCACAGGATAATGATATATTTACCATGCCAATATTGATGGAGAGAGAAAAATATGCGCATACCGCTTGACCGGCAAAGTGAGATTCCACTTTACAAACAGATCGAAGCCTATCTTCGGCAAGGTATCATTTCGGGAGGTCTGCCCGCAGATACACGTCTGCCCGCCTGCCGCCAGCTTGCGCATGATTTGGGCGTCAACCGTACAACTATTGAAAATGCATACTCTGAATTGGAAGCAGATGGATTGGTATTTTCCCGTATGGGCAGCGGAACTTATGTTCTGCCTGCCAACCCGCTTCCAACAATTTCTAAAAACAATTCCGATGCGGACTGGCCTTTATGGCAGCAAAGCGTGCGGGACAGGAATATTGTCTCGAAGTCTGACAGAGTGGATGAAATGCTTAAGACAGCGGGACATCCTCGTCCGATCAGTTTTGCCAGCGGCACCAGCGATTCACGGCAATTCCCTGTAAATGAGTTTCGTAAAGTGATTCAAACTGTCATGCGTCGTGACCAAATCGCCTCCCTGGAATATGGAGAACAAAACGGATACGCCCCGCTGCGCGAGGGAATTGCCCACATCCTTGCCAGCCAGGGATTGCAGGCACACCCGGAAAACATCCTTATCACGGCCGGTTCCCAGCAGGCAATTTTTCTGGCATCTCAGGTGCTGTTGAAACCAAATGATATTGTTCTGGTGGAAGACCCCACATACTCCGCGGCCATCGACCTGTTCCGCACGCTCGGATTTCAACTCGTTGGAATTCCGATGGATGGTCAAGGGATGCAAGTGGATAAGCTGGAAAAACTTCTTCAGCAGCACCATCCAAAACTGATTTACACAATCCCGAATTTTCATAACCCCACTGGGACCTGTCTAAGCAATATCCGCCGCCGACAGTTGATCGTACTTGCGAACAGATACAATGTCCCGATTTTGGAAGATGACTTCGTGGGCGATCTGCGCTACGAAGGTCATTCCCAGTCTTCGCTCAAATCACTGGATACAGGCGGGCAGGTAATTTATGTCAGCACTTTTTCCAAGATGTTAATGCCTGGGTTGCGGGTGGGATTTATCGTTGCGAATGGACCAGTTTACGACAGCCTGCTCAACTTCAAACGCCTCAGCGATTTGGCAACTTCCACGCTGATTCAACGCGCGCTGGATGCCTACGTCACCATTGGCAGATATCAAGCATATCTGCACCGGTCTGGACAAGCCTTCCGTAAGAGACGCGACGCCATGCTGGATGCAATCAGCCGCCACCTGCCTTCTGGTGTGTTATTCGACGCCCCCAAAGGCGGACTCTTCATCTGGATGCGGTTGCCAGACTCCATGTCTGCGGACGAGTTACTGCCGCTAGCCTGCAAGGAAGGGATATCTTTCGCACCTGGCAATTTTTTCTTTACCGATGGAGTCAGCGGCACGGACTGGATCCGCCTCAACTTTGCAGCACAGCCTGTTGAAGACATCGAAGAGGGGATCAAGAGATTAGGAACGGCAATCCGTCGAATGAAAACCCACAGGCAGACTCTGAAAAAATAATTTTTCGCAGGCGCTCGAACGAGCGCCTGTTTTTTGCATGAGAGGGGATTGACAAAAACGCTTAATAGAATACAATTAGATCAATGATACAATTAGTACAATATAAGGATACTCCATGACAGAGAAGAAACTCACCCTGCACCTTGATTTCCATTCCGGACTGCCCATCTACACCCAGATCGTTAACCAGATACAAAGCCTATTGGTAAACAAGATACTCAAGCCCGGAGACCAGTTGCCGACAGTCCGCGCGCTGGCATCGGAACTAAGAGTCAATTTCAACACCGTGGCGCGTGCATATCGTATATTGGATGAAGCGCGGATCATCTCCACCCAACAGGGTCGCGGCACTTACATCACGGAGATTCCGCCGCCAGAGGTCAGCGAAAAACTGCGGCACAAATCGTTGGAGGCTCTCACACAACGGTTCATCGCCGAGGCGCTTCGGCTGGGATTCTCAGAGCGTGAGATCAGCCAGATGGTGAGAGACAGCTTGAAGGTCACGAAAGAAACGCACAACAAGGAGAATATCAAATGAATACAAATCCGCTTAAGTCATTGATCGAAAAGAACAAACAACAAAAAGATGACCAGCATATTCCGCCCATTGCGGGCTTTGTGTTTGCCGTCATCTTGATCGGAGCGATCAAGGTCGCGCTACTGCTGGATGCCGCGAAAGTGTTTGACCTTGTGATCGGCGCAACGGTTCTTACATTAACCATAGTTGGCGTATATTTTCTTTTCGCGTTGAAGGTCGCTTCGCAATGGGAAAAGGCGGTGGTGCTGCGTTTCGGAAAATTCACAGGGCTGAAAGGACCCGGCGTATTCTGGTTGATCCCGATCGTCGACTCCGTTGCAATGTGGATTGACCACCGCGTCATGGTGACATCCTTCTCCGCGGAAAAAACCCTCACAAAAGACACCGTGCCCGTGGATGTGGATGCCGTGTTATTCTGGGTTGTGTGGGATGCAGAGAAAGCCGCGCTTGAAGTGAAGGATTATCAAGCAGCAATTTCGTGGGCGGCACAGACTGCACTGCGCGAAATCATCGGTCAAATGACGCTGGCGGATATTCTTGTTGGACGAGCCAAGATGGATGAGGTATTGCAAAAGATCATTGATGAACGCTCAACACCCTGGGGTGTGACGGTGCAATCGGTTGAGATTCGTGATGTGGTCATTCCGCAAGTTCTGGAAGATGCAATGTCGCGGCAGGCTCAGGCGGAACGCGAACGACAGGCGCGCGTGATCCTTGGCGAATCAGAACAGCAGATCGCGGCTTCTTTTGCAGAGGCGTCAAAGGCTTATGTAAACAATCCCACCGCGCTGCATTTGCGAGCAATGAACATGCTCTTTGAAGGATTGAAGGAAAAAGGCGCGCTGGTTATCGTTCCATCCTCGGCAGTGGATACAATGAATCTTGGCGGGCTGAGCGGCATGGTTTCACTGGCGCAGAATAACCTGCCTAATAAAGATCAAAGTTGAAAAGTTGGAATGTTCCAGGTTGATGGTTCCTGAGTTTCTTCGCAACCTTCAACCTGAAATCAAAAGCCGTTTCACGTGAAACGGAAAGGAAAATAAAATGACAACAAAAGCCACCCTCGTTCTTGCCCTGATCATGATCGCTCTGGCATTGCTGGCAGGCGCATTATTATGGAATCAACTTCCAGACCAAATGGCTTCACATTGGGATATCAACGACCAGGTAAACGACTACATACCCAAATTCTGGGGAGTGTTTCTGATGCCGCTCATTACATCTGGAATGTTGATTCTATTCCTGGTCGTTCCGGGCATTGATCCACTCAAGGCAAACATCGCGCAATTCCGCGAGAGTTTCAACATCTTCATCGTGCTGATCATCGCCTTCATGCTTTACATTCACGGACTGACTTTAGCCTGGAGCCTCGGATTTACAAACTTCAAGATGAGCGCGGCAATGCTGCCATTCATGGGCGTATTATTCATCGCCATTGGATTTATGCTAAGGAAAGCCAAACGCAACTTCTTCATCGGCATCCGTACCCCGTGGACTTTATCCAGCGACAGCGTATGGGACAAGACACATCAACTCGGCTCTGTCTTGTTCATGGCATCGGGTGCGCTGGCAATCATCGGCGGATTCTTCGGCGGCATGGTTGCGTTCTGGTTGATGTTCATTCCATTGATCGGATCGAGTTTATTTCTCGTGATCTATTCGTATGTGCTATATCGTAATGAAACAAAGGCATAAAAGTTTCACGTGAAACAGTAAAAATTCCCCGAAAAACAGCCTCTGTAGTGGCTTCTGTTAAAAGTAGCTTGTAAGTTTCCGCCAATAAACAAGGAATTAAAAACGGCTGAAAAGACAAAAAAAGGGAATATCGCGTATAAATCATCGGCTCATATTCAAAACATATTGGAGATATGAATGTTAATTACAAATACCATCCTTAGCGCAATCGGCATGATCCTTTTGCCACTTGTGCTTGGATACTTTGCAGCCAGGAAATTCAAGCTAACGTTCAATGGCTTTCGTAAATTATTCATGGCGGGTGCGCTAACATTTATCGCATCGCAGGTTTTACATTTACCTCTTGTTTATGGATTAACCGCAATGTTCAAGAATGGCGCGCTTCCATCGCCGCCTGCATCATGGGCATTGATCTTCAATGCCATGCTACTTGGTTTGCTCGCTGGCATCTTTGAAGAAACAGCGCGATATGTTCTGTTCAAGTACATTATGAAAAGTTCACATGAATGGAAAGACAGCATCAGCATCGGGCTTGGACATGGTGGCATTGAAGCAATCCTGCTTGGCATCATCAGCATCACAACCCTTTTTCAAATGATCGCCATGAAAGATGCTTCTGCCTTATCAGCGCTTGGTCTGCCAGCCGAACAACTGGAGATTGTAAAAACGCAGGTCGCAACTTATTGGGCGCAATCCTCTATCACTCCATTGTTTGGGCTCTTTGAACGCATCTCCGCAATAAGTTTACATATTGGGTTATCTGTGCTTGTAATGTATAGCATTGTCAGCGGTCAACGCAAATGGTTTTGGTTTGCATTGCTTTACCATGCAGTGGTTGACGCACTCGCTGTTTATCTGTATCCAAAAATCACAGCCGGAACAAATGTTATGCTTGGCACATTTGGATAGGAAACTCTGGTTGCGATTCTGGGCATTGGGCTGTTGGTCTATGCCATTCGATTAAGAAATAGGTTTTCCACCGAAAAAGAAACAGAAAAGACATAGAACATACGTTCTAATTCAAAAACATGGATTTTCCGCCTTAATTCCACCCCTCACTACAAAACGTCCCGGAGTATATTCTCGGGACGTTTTCATTACGCAATTATTATTATTCCAAACTCGAAGGTGATCTGCCTGTCACAACCTCATCATCCGTATTTTCAACGCCATCCTCCCCAACCAGGAAAGCAACAGCATAACTTTTTTCCGCATCCATGATCAAGTCAAGATGATGATTGCGGCGGTAATCGCTGACAGCGATCAAGCGCAAGGCATTGATCACACGCGGGTTCTCCACTAAGATAAATTCATTTAAGCGGTTGGGTGTATCGTAAAAAAGTTCACGCTTGAAGATGGTAGTTTCATCATCGAGAAAAACTCCCAATGGATATATATCCGCCTCCATCAAGTCTTGAAAAAAATGCGTGCCGAAAGATGGTTCAGGTGACGCGCCAATTTCCTCGCCCGCCAGTTCAACCAAAGCGTGTGAATTGTAAATATCGCTGTACGTGACATGCACGCCAAGATCAGGCGTGGATGTTCCCCAGCGCCCAGGCCCGACTGCGATAAATGTTTCATCTTTCAGCGCGGCATTAAGTTGACCGATTGCGCGTTCGAGTTGTGCCCTTTCGGCTTGCGAGGCGAGACTGAAATATCCCTCCGATGGAACAAAAAGAATATAACCAATATTTTGCACAGCGCCCTGTGGAACCATCAATTGCGTGGAGAAGACAATATCCTCCTCCTTTAGGTCGGCAGGGATTTGCACCTCAGCGCCGTCTTGAATGTGACTTTGCGGGCGGCACTGCAAAAGCGTGATCTGCACTTCGGGATGGTCATCGGGGTTGATGATTTCCAGGGCGAACTCGGTATCCACCGGGGACTTGTAATAAGTCTCCAATAAACTTAGTGCGGTTCGCATACTGGCGGCAAATGGCACACGGGACAGCAGTCCGTCAAAAGTTACGACCATCTTTTCGGGCGAAGCGAGCCGCGAGCGGATAGGTCTGAGGTCGCCATCCTCTTCGACCTGGGCAATAAATCGCAGCGGGGGATAATCCGCGTCAAGTACTTCGTGGATGGGAACAGTGGTTAATAAGTTGGCTTCCAGATCAATCACATCCATGTTTTGTTGGGAATATCGTTTGATGGTACGCACATCAGAAGATGAATGTAAACGCGGGTGACTGAGCGCAACGAGGCGCGGATAATCGTCCCCGACCATGTCCACTGCGCGCGTGCCAAGTCCAAAAACAATTCGCAGGAATCCGTCCTCCTGTTTAATCTGCGGCGACCAGCGGTACATGTTGCGGCTGAACGCGACCCCCGCCGCCTGCGGGAAATAATATTTTCCGGTTTTCTCACCTTCCACAAATTGGATGAGGATACCAATACGCTCGTCGTAATCCGCAAGTTCCTTGAGATGCCGATATATCAACGCATCAGGATTCAAAACACTGGCATAGATCGATGTGATCGCACGAGTAAGCGCGGAATATTTTTCGTCGTGACTGCCCTGGTTGGGCAGGAAGATACTTTCATATTTTCCTGCAAAGGAAGTGCCGAAGTTATCTTCCAATAAACTCGAAGAACGGACGATCAATGGTCTATCACCTGCGTCCTGTAACACATGCTCAAGGCTTTCCATGATCTCGGCGGGGAATTGTCCCTTCAGAAAATCAGCGCGCAATGCGGGATGGTCTACGCGGATTTCATCATCGGTTTTATATTTCTGGTCGTTCCAATGCATAAGATCATTAAAGGTCAGGAAGTTATAGAAAACATCCGAGCCTAAATAGTAGGAAACGGGAAGCCTGAAGCGTTCAGCAACTTCGGGGGGGGCGGTCTCTTTGATGATACGCATGGCAAGCAACATGCCCGCGGCTTTACCGCCCACTTTTCCACTGCCAATCTTGCGCGCGCGGATATCCTTCAAATCGCCCACTGTGAACCATTTCCGCGCGATCTTGATATATTTCAACTGGTCACTGATCATCGTACGGATCAGCACCACCTTTAATTCCTTCAAACGCGCCTCGTATTTTTTACGCTCATCGGGCGGCATGGACTCGATCATCTCAGCCTGATCGAACAGCATCTCCTGCGGGGCAAGTTCGGGGTTGAACCATACAAAATCTGTATCTGGGCTGCCATGTTCGGTCAACAACTGGCGAACGAGTTTTTCAAATTCCTCATATGGGAGATTATAGGCATAATAAAAATCGGTCAGCGAATCACGGATACGCATAATGCGCGTTTCCCACACATCCGCCTGTTCTTCCTCCAGCGGATTATGCAGTCCCTCACGCACCTGTGACTCAATCCCTTTTTTACGCGTTTCGGTATCTAGATTTTCCTTCGTGATAATCCCGCGCGCGTACAACTCTTTCCTCATCCGCGAACGGATACGCTTGCTCAAAATGGGATACTGATTGATCGCAAGAAAGATACGCAGCACATTGTCAACCGATATTTTTGGGAAAGTCATGGTTCACCTAATGGAGTAAGAAGTAAAAAGGAACGAGTAACGAGTTTGTAAATACAAAATCCGCCAGACGGTTCACCGTCCAGCGGATTGAAAATAGCCTTCAACTTTGAACGTTCAACGTTACAACCCGCGTTATCCCAGATGCATTGGCATGATGACATGCAGGAACTTATCGTCACCGACTGGTTTGATAACGCCAGGCGCATTCGCCGCGGAGGTTTCCAACGCCACATTGGGGGTCTTGATAACTTCCAACGCTTCGCGCAAAAACTTGACGTTGAACGCGATCAGCACGCCGCCGCCGTCCACTGTGGCTTCGACAATGGTTTCATTCTTGCCTGTTTCTTCAGAGGTGGCGGAGATTTCAACTTCACTCGGCTGCATTTCGCCGTTGGATTGTTTGATATCGAAGCGCGCCACGTTCGAGCCTTCACGGGCAAAAATCTCAGCCTGCTTGCAAGCCTTGAGCAAAGCCGCCGTGGAAACCAGCGTGCGCGATTTGTAATTGCGTGGAATAATTTGCTGGTAATCTGGGAACGTGCCGTCAATCAACTGCGAGACCACTTCCACATCCTTCACGCGGAAGAGTACCTGTCCGCGATTCTTGGGAACGACCATGTAAATCGGCTCTTCACTGTCGCCAGCCACACGCGCCAACTCATTCAACGCACGGGCAGGAATGATCACATTCAACGGATGCGCCGAAGGCTGTGAAAGCTGCGCCTTGCGGACAGAAAGACGGAAACCGTCCGCCGCAACCATCGTCACGTTATCCTTATCGACATTCATCAGCACGCCCATCAACACCGGGCGGGCTTCATCGGTGGAAGCGGCAAACGCCACTTGATGAATCATCTCTTTGAAATCCACCACATTCAGCGGCACTGCGCCGTCCATTTCAGGAACAGGCAAGGGTGGGAATTCTTGTGCGTCAATACACTTAATATCATTGTTCGACGCGCCGCCTTTGATATGCAGGCTTTGCGTTTTCACATCCAGGGTCAATTGCACCTGATCGCCAGGCAGGGTATTCACCAGGTCGGCAAATGTCCGCGCGGGGACGGTAGTCGAACCTTCCTCGTCAATGCGCGCCGCGATCCAACAGGTGATACCCAACTCAAGGTTGGTTGCCGAAAGCCGCAGACGACCCTCATCGCTCGCAATTAAAATGTTGGAAAGAACGGGGAGCGTACTGCGCGGTGATACAGCGCGGGAGACAATGCTCAATCCGCGTGCCAGATTTTCTTGAAGGACAGTTACTTTCATGGGTATTCGCCCTCGATTCCTGTTGGATTTTTTCAAAAGTATATCATTAAAAACCAGTGACCATTGAGATGCCCAGCGCAAACAACATAAATAACAATTGCAAAGCGAACAACGCCGCAAAAACATAGGCGACATACGTCCATGCGGATGTGCCTTTGGCGGAACGCGGGCGGACATCCTGTCCCTCAGCCAATGCTAACGCTGATAGAGCGACCTGCCCATAATCGTTCAACCAGTAAACGCCCGCCGCATCATCCGTAACGATGAGTTTGGTCCCGTTGAATGAATGGATCCACGCCTCGGCATTTTTGGGCATATCCACTGCCAGCGAACCTGAAAAAACCACGGCATCCGCCGCCAAGTCAACGGGGATTCCATCTTTCAAATTGACCACTGTCACAGGCACTTTGGGAGCGCGTTTTGCAAAAGCGGACTTAACCGATGCGCCAAATTTACCATCGCCATTATCCAACACAAGCAGTTTGAAACCTTCCTGTTTGGCTTCCAGCACATCGGCGCTCGCCGCGCCATCCATCCGCAAAGCAGACAGGTGGTACAGCAACAGCACCACGAACAAAACCAATACCTGCAAAGAGTTAAGCGCAGAGTTTATAACATCGCCCGTGCCTCCAAACGCAGAGTTGATGAGTGTGAAGATCAAAGTGCCGCCCGAGATCATCCCACCGATGACAGAAGCGAACAATACCAGATACAAATACGTCTTGCGTATGACCGAACGCCGCGCATGACCGCCAACATCACCATCTTCCAAAGCATCCGCCTGCATGGGACGCCAAGTCATCAACCAGAGCGGAAGCCCCGCGACAAGAGACGCCAACGCCGTCGAAAGCGTGGAGGCGAATCCGCCGCTGCTCAAGTATGACCGCGTGAAGGACAGGTCAATGACTACTGAAAGCAGGGAGGCAACCGCAAAGAATGTCGCAGCAAGACCGAGGAAGGAGAGGATATAAAAATATAATCTCCGCTTGCCTGCGCGGCGCGGCACATCTTCGTCGAAGGCAAATTGCTGATTGAGCCATTTCCCATAATAAGCCCAGACGACTCCAAACGGCACGCCAATGGAAATAGGTCCGCCGATATTTTGGAGGAATTCAGAAAAACTCTTGCCGTCGCCAAGCAGATGCATCAGAATCATGTAGATCAAATTACCGCCAGCGGTCAATACCACGATCACACCGCCGAGCGAAAGCAGATAGAGAATGCCGAGGCGTAGATAAGATTCCCGTTCAGCACGCTTCGCGTCAGCTAAAACGTCCTGCAAGATGCGCCAGGAGAAATACCAGATCGGTGAGCCGACCACCAGTAAGGCAATCGCATTGACCACAGTCTCGCGTCCAATCGCTCCAAGCACGGTTTCAGTGGACAAGGTAAAGGCGTAATCCAGCGCCTGTTGTGCGCCGTAAATGACCATTAGCAAGCCATACAATACCCAGACAAAGCGATACAGGCGGCGGATCTCGGCGAAGTTTTCGGTTTCGGAAAGCGTGCGCCATTCATATTTGAGGATGTTCCAAAAATATGCCGCGAGCAGCAAATTGACGATGATGGCAATCAGGTTGTCAATCCACGTTTGCGAGCCGCCGAGGATGGCGCGGGAGGTATAAAGACTTGCGGTGGAAAGGAAGATGCGATCAATCAACGCAAGCAAATTTTGCACAACAGGAATCAGCGTGCCGAGCAAAATTCCGTAGAAAAAAACCGCACGAACGGTGGCTGTTTTTTCCTCTTCATCTTTTGCAGAGACTCGCTGTGCCCACAACCAATGCACAAGAAAGATCGGCACGCCCACGAAAATGAGCGATAACGCCTGCGCCAGAGCGGACGCATTATCCACAATTTTGTTGGCGGTAAAAATGGAGCGGAGCAGACTAATGGTTCCCCACAACACCACTTCAATACTGATAAAAGCAACAACGTAAAAATAAAGTCGTCGAATGGTTTTCATAATTATGTCCTTTGTAACAAAAAACCTTTAAACACAAAGGACACGAAGTACACGAAGGGTTGAAAGGGTTTTCCTTTGTGACCTTGGTGTCCTTCGTGTTTAAGTATTTTACGGCTTGAACGGTTCCTGATACCAGTCGTAACTCCAAAAATTGGAAGGCATGGAGTTCAGTTTCCACTGACCTTGCTGTTGAATCAATAAAGCGCGGTCTTCGCTGGCGTAACGGCTGGAGAATGGGTCGCTATTGGAATAGTAAACGGAAAGATTGACAACCGCCTCGCTCTTATTGATCTCCACCGAGCCCACATCCACGCCGACATCCGCTGGGTTGACCATGCCATTGAAAAAGGATTGGCGGAATTCTTCATAGGTGGGTTTATTTTTGAGGTCTGCCAGATAGCCATAGGCTTTTTGATAATCCTTGTTCAAAACGGCAAGCACATAGTTATGCACCACGCCATCGGGACTTGTATCTGCCATATAATCGCGTTTATCCTGCCGCAGAAAGAACAATCCCAACGCAAGCAGGATGAGCGCGCCAATGCCGATCAAAATTCCTGTAAGAAATTTATCCTGTTTCATAAAGTACCTCCGAGTTTATTTAATTGTAGGGGGTTCAGGGATTAAAAGCAAGCAAGGTATAATCCCGATCATGATATATATTCTTCAAATTCACCCCACTCCCGAACAGATCAAAGACATGCTGCAAGAATACGAGACCATGATAAAAATCGTGGTGGACATTCGTCGCCGAATCCTGGCGGGCGGCGGAGAAATGCATTCGGATTGCGAGTCTGTTTTATTGGATAACAGCTGCGAACAGGACGATCTTTGGGTCGCCAACTGGTATCCTGCTGAACAGCGAATTGAATTTGAATCATTGATCAACATCCGTCCAAGGTTGGGAAATCGCAACATCGTGATTCAGGACGAAGAATTACGACAAAAGGTTGAATCTGTCACCCGTGAAATCTTCGGAGGTGTGTCATGATCCAAAACAAGGAAAAATTACGGGAGCGGTTTCTGCGAGACCCACTTCCCCGACGGCTTGGCGGACTTGCCGCTACACTGGGGCGAATTTCATCTTCCGCCCGCAATTCAACAGACCCCGCTGTTGTAAAAAATCTCCTCGAAGAAGCAAAATATCTGATCGAATGGACAGCCGCAGACACAACGCCTGAAGCCGCTGCAGAGTTGGTATCCATGCAGACTTTAATCACGCTTTGGGCAAAAGTATGGGATAGTCCCAATCAGGAAAAAATACAACGCACCCTGCTCTCTGTACAGGCAAAACAATGGTCAGACCGCGCAATTGACCTTTCGGGGTTGTTGTAGGAAGTAAAAACGCCATTCAAAGACACCCGTCAAGAAGTTTTTGGCGGGTGTCTTTGTTTTTCAATCACGGTATACTTAATTCATTCTTTATACAGGAGATTACCATGACTATTTCCGCACCCCGCTGGGATATGACCAACGTCTATCCATCACTTGAATCAAAGCAATTCAAAACCGCCACAAAAAAATATAAATCTTTACTGGACGAAATGGAAGTATTTTACAAAAAAGCCAGCAAGGCAGATTCAAAGACCGATCCGAAGAAACTCGGCAAACTGCTCGGCGAATCGGTGGATAGGTTCAACGCGCTCTTTGAACTTTCCAACACCATCCTGCCCTACATCGAATCCTACGTCACCACAGACTCGCGCAATAAAGACGCCATGCGCGCCCTCTCGGAATTTGAGCAAATGTCCGTGCAGGCGAGCATCCTCAACACCAAATTCCAGGCGTGGATCGGCAAACTGGGCAAAGCCGCCGTGAAGAAAGCAGCCAGGACCAACACATCCGCCAAAGCGCACGAATTCATGCTTAACGAAAGTGTGGAGCAATCCAAATATATGATGAGCGAAGCGGAGGAAGTCCTCGCCGCTGAACTGACCCTGAGCGGGGGCAATGCCTTCGGCAAATTGCAGGGGACATTAACCTCGCAGCTTTCCGTAGACTTTGAGTTGGATGGCGCTACCCAAAAATTGCCCATGCCCGCGCTGATCAACCTGCGATCACATCCCGACGAAACAACCCGCCGCCGCGGATACGAAGCGGAGAATATCGCCTGGGCTGGAGTACAGGAAACACTTGCTGCCTGCATGAACGGAGTCAAGGGCGAAGCGCTGACCCTGAACAAAAAACGCGGACGCGAAGACGCGATCCACGCGTCCATTGATAATTCCCGCATGGATCGCGCAACGCTCAACGCCATGCTTGGCGCGATGAAAGATTCCTTCCCCATGTTTGGGAAATACTTCAAACATAAAGCCAAATTGATCGGCAAGGAAAAACTCGCGTGGTGGGACATCTCCGCCCCGATGGGCAAGACCGACAAAGTTTACTCGTTTGAAGAAGCGCGTGATTTCATCGTCAGCAACTTCAACCAATTCTCGCCCGAACTCGGCGACTTCGCCCGCCGCGCCTTCGACAGCAACTGGATCGACGCCGAACAACGCGAAGGCAAGCGCGGCGGAGCGTTCTGCATGGGCGTGGCAGGAGTCAAAGAAAGCCGCATCCTCTCGAACTTCGATGGCTCGTTCGATCAGGTCAGCACGTTGGCGCATGAACTCGGTCACGCCTTCCACAACGAATGTGCTTATCAAGCCGGCAAGACCGAACTGCAACAAGCCACACCAATGACCCTGGCTGAGACCGCATCCATCATGTGCGAAACCATTGTGACCGAAGCCGTGCTGAAGCAGGTAACTGATCCACAGGAGGAATTGGCTGTTCTCGAAGCTCAAATCAACGGCGCTGCCGCCGTCATCGTGGATATTTATTCACGCTACCTTTTCGAGACGGAGGTCTTCGAGCGCCGCGAAAAATCCGAACTTTCCGCCGACGACTTGAATGACATCATGGAACGCGCCCAGAAAGCCACCTACAGCGAAGGGCTCGATGAACGTTTCCTGCAAAAATTCATGTGGACCTGGAAGCCGCACTACTATTCCCCCAATCTATCCTTCTACAATTTTCCCTACGCCTTCGGCTTGCTCTTCGCAACAGGATTGTATGCCGTCTACCAAAAACGCGGCGCGGACTTTGTACCCGATTACAAGAACCTGCTCGCTTCCACAGGCGAAGAACGCGCGGCAGAACTCGCGGACAGATTCGGCATCAACATCCGCACCAAGAAATTCTGGGCTGATAGTTTGTCCATCATCGGCAAACGTGTGGAAAGATATTGCGAGTTGTAGAGATCAAATCCGTATTGCGTGTTGCGTTTTGATGATTTACGGAACACGCAACACGCGACACGCAACACAAATTTACGAAAACGCCTGTATCCCTGTTTGCGCCCTGCCCAAGATCAGCGCATGGATATCATTCGTGCCTTCATAAGTATTCACGGATTCCAAATTCATCACATGGCGGATGACATGATACTCATCCGAAACGCCGTTGCCGCCGTGCATATCGCGCGAGTGACGGGCGATCTCCAGCGCTTTGCCGCATGAATTGCGTTTGACCAGCGAAACCATCTCTGGCGTGGATTTGTCTTCATCCATCAAACGACCAACACGCAAAACGCCTTGCAAGCCAAGCGTGATATCCGTCATCATGTTCGCCAGTTTCAGTTGAATAATCTGATTCGCCGCCAGTGGACGCCCAAACTGCGGACGATCGAGCGTGTATTGCCGCGCCGCATGCCAGCAAAATTCCGCCGCACCCAACGCGCCCCAGGCAATTCCATAGCGCGCCTTGTTCAAACATCCAAACGGTCCTTTCAATCCGCTGACATTTGGAAGCAGGCTGTCATCTGGCGCAAAGACTTCGCTCATCACAATCTCTCCCGTTGAACTGGCGCGCAGACTGAACTTGCCTTCGATCTTCGGCGCACTCAATCCCTTCATCCCTTTGTCGAGAATGAAGCCTCGGATTTCGCCGTCCTTGTCAGAACCACCATACGTCTTTGCCCAGATGATGAAAACATCTGCGATCGGCGAATTCGTGATCCACATTTTGTTGCCTTGCAAAATCCAGCCGCCATCCACTTTTTTGGCGCGGGTTTCCATACTGCCCGGGTCACTGCCATGATTGGGTTCGGTTAAACCAAAACAACCAATGATTTCTCCGCTGGCGAGTTTTGGCAGGTATTTCTGTTTTTGTTGCTCTGAACCATACGCATTGATCGGGTGCATAACCAGCGAACTTTGCACGCTCATGGCGCTGCGATAGCCGCTATCCACGCGTTCCACTTCACGGGCGATCAAGCCGTATGCCACATAATTCAACTCTGCGCCGCCGTAGGCTTCGGGGATTGTGGAACCTAAAAATCCCATGCCGCCCATTTCATCCATAATGGCGCGGTCAAAGGTTTCGCTTCGATTCGCTTCAAGGATGCGCGGCATTAACTTATCCTGGCAGTACCTGCGCGCTGTATCGCGGATCATGCGTTCTTCATCGGTGAGTTGGTCGTTGAAGAGGAAGGGATCGTCCCATTTGAAATTTTGTTTTGACATGAAGTCCTCGCTTTTAACGTTTAGATGTTTGAGAGATTTTTGATGATTGTATCAAAATGTTTGAGGGTTGGATTCTGTACAAGAAAACAGAATCAACTTTCAGGGTGGAAAAGAAGCGCTCATTAAAAAGAGGATGCGCCGCGAAGCACATCCTCTTTTACTGTTCACTGATTACTGTTCACTGACTTTAAGCGTTACCCGTCAGCCAGCCACGCAGGTCCATGGCCTTCACCACGCGATCGATCGCGACCATGTACGCCGCATCGCGCATGTAGACTTTTTCCTTCTCGCTGCGATCAACAACGCCGTGGAAGGCGGAAGTCATCTTTTGGTCAAGTTTCTCCAGCACTTCATCCTTGGACCAGTAGAAGTTCATATCGTTCTGAACCTGTTCGAAATAGGAAGTGGTCACGCCGCCCGCATTGCACAGGAAGTCGGGGATGTTGAAGATGCCATTCTTCTTGAAGAATTCATCCGCCTCGGGTGTGCAAGGACCGTTCGCGCCCTCCGCCACGATCTTGATATTCTTGGACATCTTCTTGACCGAATCCACATTGACCTGTCCTTCGAGCGCGGCAGGGATCAACACATTGGCTTCCTTCTCGATCCAGGCATCCCCATCTTCAATGGCGTATCCTGAATCCTGAGCCTTCGCCTTGTCAATCGTTCCGTACTCATCCACGATGGAGAGCAGGAAGCGCGGGTCAATGCCGCCTTTCTTACTATAGGTAAACGCTTTCTTTTCGTGGCGGTCATAGCAGGAAACACAAGCGACTGTGCCGCCAAGCATTTCCACAAAGGCGACTGCGGCATACTGTGAAACGTTACCAAAACCCTGCAATGCCGCAACCGAGTTCTTTGGATCAATCTTGAGATACTTCATGGCTTCGCGCACGGTATAGACCACGCCATATCCAGTGGCTTCGGTACGACCGAGAGACCCACCGCCGCCAAGCGGTTTGCCGGTGAAAACGCCCGGAGTATATTGACCGACAAGACGTGAATATTCATCCATCATCCAGCCCATCATTTGAGGAGTGGTACCAATATCCGGAGCGGGCACATCGTTGCGTGGTCCAATATTCTTCCACATGACGCGCACCCAGCCGCGGCACAGGTCTTCTTTTTCATTCACCGAGAGAGTTGACGGATCTACAATAATGCCGCCTTTACCGCCACCCAACGGAATATCTGCCACCGCGCATTTCCAGGTCATCCATGTCGCAAGCGCGCGCACGGTGTCTATTGTCTCAGCGGGGTGGAAGCGGATACCGCCCTTGTTGGGTCCGCGCGCGTCGTTGTGTTGTACGCGGAAGCCCTGGAAGACGCGCAAACTTCCGTCATCCATGCGGACTGGAATGCGGAATGAAAATTCACGCATGGGCCAGCGCAAGACCTCGGCGACGCCGGAATCCAGTTTAAGTTGCTTGGCAACATGATCGAACTGTTTTTGTGCCATTTCAAATGCATTGATCTGTCCTGACATATTATTCTCCTTGGTAAAGAGTTTTGAGAAAATATAAGCGGGCACCCCAGACAGGGACGCCCGCTTTTAAGCACAATGTATGTTATTACGCTGAGCCATAAGATGTAATCCAGTAGTATTACAAGTACTACTACTAAACTTTACACGAAAACATGTTGCCCGTCAATATGACATAAATCCGATTATTTTTGACAGAAAGTGATGACTTTTGACAGTTACAGGAAAAATCCTTCAAATCCAAGCAAAAATACGCAATCAGGATGTGAAGTTGGGCTTGCGCTTTCCCAGAAAAGCCGCCACGCCTTCACGATGTTCAGCGGATTTCCCCTCTTCTTCCTGCAGGATACCTTCGTAATTGAGTACTTCTTCGAGATTGGATAAGACTGCATTATTGAATGCCTGCTTCCCAGCGGCAAACGCTCCAGTCGGACCTGAGGATAGGCCGCCCGCAACCTGCATGACCAGCGCCTGAAAGTTGGACTCACCTACCTGATTAACCATGCCCCAGTCCATGGCCTGCTGTGCCGTTATGGGCTTATTGGAATAGAAATACTCCTGTGCGCGCCCCAAGCCGATATAAACAGGCAGGAACAACGAGACGCCCGAATCAGGCGCGAGCGCAATGCCGCCAAAGCCGACCACAAAGTATGCGCTGGAGCTTGCAATACGCAGGTCACATGCCAATGCCACGCCGAATGCCGCACCCGCACAAGGACCGTTGACCGCCGCAACGACAGGTTTGCCCATGCTTCTTATTTGCAAAATGAGCGGGTTGTAGGTTTTGTCCAAATGCTCGCGGTAGGACATCGTATCACCTTGTTTCATTTCGGAAATATCCTGTCCCGCACTGAATACACCGCCCGCGCCTGTCAACACAACACAGCGCACCTGCGGATTCTTTTCAGCTTCGGCAAGCGCCTGCCGTAATTCGGTCACCATTTCAAAGTTGAACGAGTTGGCGCGTTCGGGGCGATTAAGCGTCAGGATAACAGAACCAGATTCAAGCGTTGTAAGAAGCGTTGTCATTTATCCTCCAAAAAATAAAAAGTGACAGTCACCTTTATGAGGTGACTGTCACTTTCAAAACTATGGGTCGGGGAAATCATCCATTTGATCGTCGTCGCCGGCGTCCATTTCGTATTCGACGCCATCGCCATCGAGATAGACCCACAGGAGCAAAACATGTCCATCGGGAGTTTCGACATTGCGCGCGGCAAGAATGGGAGCGGTTTCTTCCAAACCGGTTTCGTTTCGATAATGCAGATGAATTGAAGATTTATTGTGCCACGCGGTATAACAGCGTTGCACAAGCGCAGGGCCATTGAAAGTTCGCAGGCGGGTCAGCGCAGGGACTGAGAGACTTGGGCCTTCGTTCAAGCCCATTGCCCAACCGTCGTTGACGTGCTCAAAGATCGGCGGGGGACCTTCTATGATTGTGATTTTATTGTCCATAAGGTTACCTGTACTGCGGGAATATACCACAACTATGGTGGGAATTCGTTTCAGAATCCTATTAGAGTTTTCGTAAGATTTCCTTCACCAAACCAGGTCCGCGATAGATCAGCCCGGTATAGATTTGCACCAGGGTTGCGCCCATATCCAGCCGCTTTTTTGCATCATCGGGATTCATGATTCCGCCCACGCTCACGATGGGGACTGCGCCATTCACGCGCTTTACAGTTTGATAAAGAACCGCTTCGCTCCTCGCCTTGAGCGGATTGCCGCTCAACCCGCCTGATTCTCCCCGATAGTTTGACCTCAAGCCTTCGCGCGCCAAAGTGGTATTGGTGACGATAATGCCGTCCATATTGGTGCGCATAATGGCTTCAATTGCGTCGTCCAATTCCGAGGTCGATAAGTCTGGCGCAAGTTTGACAAGAATGGGGATTTGTTTTTTATGCAGTTCCTGTGAGACAAGCCGCTGTTGATGCACATGGGATAGCAGTGTTTCCAAAGCGGCACGCGCCTGCAATTCGCGCAAACCGGCGGTATTGGGCGAGCTGATATTGATGGCCAGATAATCGGCATGTGGGGCAAAGCTATCTACAAGCGACACGTAATCATACACAGCTTCTTCATTGGGAGTATCTTTATTTTTTCCAAGATTGATGCCAAGGATTGCGCCGCCGGTATGGATGGTTGTGATCTTTTTATTTTTGCTGCGCGGTTGAATTCCATAAATGCGTTCAAACAGCCCCTCGCGCAGGGACGGATTCAATTTGTGCTGCATAAACTCGGAGCCCTTACTGGGGAACCCCATGCGGTTGATGACGGCTTCATCCTCCACGAGGCGGAAAACGCGCGGGGACGGATTCCCAGGCTGGGGGCGCGGAGTGACCGTTCCGATTTCCACATGACCAAATCCCAGGGCGGCGAGTCCGCGAATGGCGATGCCGTCCTTGTCATATCCAGCAGCAAGTCCAATGGGATTTTTGAAGGTCAGTCCAAACGCTTCGACAGGTTTGGCGGGGGCGGAATAGATCAGTTTGAGCAGCCAGAGGGCGGGCGGAATCTGCTGCGTGTTGCGTAACAGGAAAAGCGTCAACTCGTGGGCGCGTTCGGGGTTGAGACGAAAGAGATAAGGGCGAATGTGGTTATACATTAATTCCTTTTTTGCGATAGCCGCGCATTACGCGTTCAGTGACAAAGCCAAAGTTGTTGTAGAGTTTCAAAGCGGGGACATTATTCGCATTCACGGTCAGTCTTATCTTGTCAGTTTCGGGAAAGGAAAGCATCCAATCAATGCCCGCGGCAAGAAGGACAGCGCCCAGCCCACGTCCACGCACAGATTCATCAACACCGATGAAATCAATATATCCTGAACGCGCGTCGGTTTCCACTTTGCAGAAGTGATACCCTTTCATTTGCCCGTTCTCAAGCCCGAGGAACAGACGATGGGTGGCATCCAATTTTTCAACGATCTGGCGTGCCGTGAAATAAGTGGTTGGAAAAAGCAAATTATGACAACTTTCAAACTGCTCGAAAAACGAGGGGGAATAATCAATGATGGAAAACGGGTATTCATGAAATGATGGCTTTTTATAGTCCGTTCGTTCAAGAGATACGACAGCATTTTCCGAATGCAAAGGAAAACCGTGCCTTTCAGCAAAAGCCGCCATATTTGAATTTCGAACGTCACAAAACAGATCCTGTTCGTTGATATCTTCTGGAATTACTTTTATACTTGCCGCGTAAAGTTCATCCGCCAAAGACTGCCAGTCCGCATGGTCGATCAGCGGACCAAACAACCAGGCGCGGCCGATCTCCGGGTCTGCATCCACACCGAAGATGCCGACGAGTTGATCTCCGTCATAGGCAAGCTGAAATCCTTCTGCCGTCGGAATGAGGCACTCAGCCAGCGAGGAGCGCACGTCCGCTTCGCCTTCGCCAAAGAAGCCGATATGGTAAGCATCGTCACCATTCAGGCGCACAACAAAGCTGATCATTTCCTCGAAATGATCAGTTCCACATAAAATTATTTTCATTATTACCTTCCAATTCAGACATTGGATTTCCCTGCTATC